>JAIDHZ010000189.1 GCA_029052995.1 Lachnospiraceae bacterium
CTGTTGGGAATTGTAGAGGGAATAACGGAATGGCTCCCAATCAGCAGTACCGGACACCTTATTTTGGTAGACGAATTTATTAACCTGAAGCAGGATGCAGAGTTCATGAAAATGTTTAACGTGGTAATCCAGCTCGGCGCCATCTTAGCTGTTGTAGTTTTATATATAGAAAAACTATGGCCATTTCATCTAAAGAAAAATGCACCTGCAAAAAGCTGGTTTAAGAATCAGGCTGACGAAGGTTTCATGGCAGGCTTCCAGCAGTTCTGTAACAATTACTGTCATATGGATAAAATTGTTCTCTGGTTAAAAATCGTTTTTGCCTGTATTCCTGCCATGATAGTTGGAATTCCTCTTGACGACTGGATGGAAGAGCATTTTCACAATTCAACAGTGGTTTCCATTGCGCTGATTGTCTATGGTGTAGTTTTTATTGTCATAGAAAACTATAACAAAAAAAGAACACCCAGAATTACAACCCTTCAGCAACTATCCTTCAAGGATGCTTTCCTTATTGGTGTATTTCAGGTGCTTTCTTTAATTCCCGGAACCTCACGCTCCGGCTCCACTATAATTGGGGGTATCATAATTGGAACCTCAAGGGAATTAGCGGCGGAATTCACCTTTTTCCTTGCAATTCCGGTTATGTTTGGTGCAAGCTTACTTAAGCTACTCAAATTCGGGCTGGCCTTTACAGGCTCAGAACTTGCTGTACTTATTTTAGGAATGGTTGTGGCATTTGCCGTATCTGTTTTCGCCATTAAGTTTTTAATGAATTACATCAAAAAACATGACTTTAAAGTATTCGGATGGTACCGGATTATTTTGGGAATTATTATACTTCTGTATTTTGCGATGAAATAACTCAAAAGTCAATAACCCCGCCGCAAGCGGCGGGGTATTTTTCAACTTGTTTTTCCAGTCTTTGCTACAGATATTTTGCCGCATAGGTCATAATACCGGCAATCGTCTTTCCATCTGTCATTTTCCCCTCGTAAATCAGCTTCTTTAAGTCTTCAATATCCCAAAGCTCTACATCTATTTCCTCCTCCGGGTCTAAATGCTGTGCTGTTTTATGAAGATTTTTTGCAAGATAAATATCTACCTTTTCATCACTAAATGCAATGGTCGTATTAACCGTCAAAAGATATTCTACGTCATCACTATAATACCCTGTTTCCTCTTCTAATTCCCGTTTTGCGCAGACAAGGGTAGATTCACCCGGTTCATCCAGTTTACCGGCAGGCAGTTCCAATGTAAACCTGTCCAAAGCATTCCGGTATTGCCGCACCATCATAAGTTTTCCATCATCATTTACTGCCACAACTGCCGCTGCCCCATCATGATGGATAAAATCCCAATCCGCAATATTACCGTTTACCTCAACGGTATCTTTGTATAAGGTAATTACTGTTCCTTTTGCACGCACCTCACGACTCAGACGCTTCACCTTTTCCATACTTTGGTCCTCCTTTTTATATTAAGCTTTCTGTTATTTCCGATTTTGGTTATAATTGTAATAGTTTTCCCTACGCTTTGCAATATTTTCTTAAAAATCAAAGCCATACTTTGCCTTAACCCGGTTCAGAATGCTTAATAAGGGATTAGTTCCTATCATCAGAAAAACAAAAGTTCCACAGGCATGAATCAAATCAAAGGGAAGCCCTGTTCCGAGCGCCGCCAGAATCATGGCAGAATTAATATTATCCTGATACATAATGACAGAGGACAGATTCATCAACACACCATAAAAAAGGACGACAGCTAAAAATCCATAAATACAGATTCCCCATTTTTTCTTTTTGGAAATTTCACCCTCCTGTTTAAAGATATGTCCTGCCAAAAATCCCAGCATTCCCATGGCAAACATCTGCCACGGTGTCCATGATCCCTGCCCAAAAAATATATTAGATACAAGCATGGACATAGAACCAATAAGAAATCCTGCCTCGCCCCCAAAACTAATCCCTGACAAAATTACCAGTGCCGCCACAGGCTTGATATTGGGAATCATATAGAATAATTCCCTTCCTGCCACAGTTATGGCTGTCATCATTGCCACCAGCATAATCTGCCGTAGTTTGGGTTTTCTTTTTTCAAATTCCAAAAAAAATGCTGTAATTGCCTCTAATACCAACAGCAGGGATATAAAATAATATTTTCTATGCTGTAAAACCGTTTCTCCAATGTATATTGTAACCGGAATAACTACAAAAATGATAACAAAAATCAAAACCTTATTGTAATCATTCTTCCCACAATTATTATTTTCTGAACTGTTTTTTGGCCCGCATACATCATCCTCAATATCTTTACAGCTTCCTTTGTTTTGTACACTTTTCTTAATATATGGTTCCTGTATATATTCCGGCAACGTCTCCCTTTTAACCACATCCTCTAATAAAACCGCTTCCGGAAACACATTTTTGCACATTCTTTGTATAGCAGTTGTATAAAATATATTATTTTGAAAAAATTCCCCCGTATCTGATAAAGATACAATACTCCCATCAAAAAACAAACCACACATATCGGCATACCTTGCACAAAATTCCACATCATGGCTTACCATCAGTACTGTTTTTCCCCGCATTGTAAGCTGTTCCAATATATGGCCCATCCGCTGCTTTGCAATGAAATCCATTCCCTTTTCCGGTTCATCCAGCAGAAAAATATCATTTCCTTCCAATATGAGTTTTGCCAGTCCAAGACGCTGCATTTCACCACCTGACAAATCAAAAGGGTGCTGCTTAAGCTTTTTCTTTAATTCAAATTCATCTATTACCTGTTC
>JAIDHZ010000019.1 GCA_029052995.1 Lachnospiraceae bacterium
CATTGATCAACTTTGCAGAGAAAGTTTCACTTACGCCATTCCCCTTTGCTGCCGGAATCAGCGGAACCATGAAACAAATGCAAAAACGGATTATCAATATTTCCTTTTATAAAAAGCCCTCTGTCTGGAAAAAAGTAAAGGGATTCGGTATTTTTACCCTCATTGCTGTTATGCTTTTGGGATTTTCCCCGATACTGTCCACCTATGCAGAAGAGCCAAATTACTATGAGTGGATCATATCCCCTGAAAAGATTGACCTGATTGACCTGTCTTCCTATTTTAACGGATACGAGGGAAGTTTTGTCTTATATGATCTGAAAAACGATGCGTGGCTCATTTATGACATAGACTACGCCACTTTACGGACATCACCAAATTCCACCTATAAAATATATGACGCATTGTTTGGATTAGAAGAAGGCATTATTGTACCCGGCGGTTCTTTCATGACATGGAACGGAACCGACTATCCATTTGAAACATGGAATGCTGATCAGGACTTGTATTCTGCAATGCAATTCTCTGTCAACTGGTATTTTCAAAATATAGACGAACAGCTCGGTACATCTGCTCTTAGGAACTATGTTAAGAAGATCGGATACGGAAATGAAAATATAAATTCAGACCTTTCCTCTTACTGGATGCAGTCAACACTAAAAATTTCCCCGATAGAGCAGGTTGAACTTTTGACAGACTTATACAACAATGACTTTGGCTTTATCCTGGAAAATGTAAAAGCAGTAAAGGATTCCATCTGCCTTTTTTCATCTGAAAATGAAAGTTTTTATGGAAAGACCGGAACCGGACGGATAAATGACAATGACATAAATGGTTGGTTTATCGGCTATATTGAAACCGCTGACAGCACATACTTTTTTGCCACCAATATCCAGTCCACAGAAAATGCCACAGGCAGCAAAGCATCAGAAATTTCCCTCTCGGTCTTATCCAATATGGGTATATGGAAACAAAAAATCTGATTTGCAAATATCCATTGAAATAAATAATGCTCCCTTTTTAATCAGCCCATATAAAATGCAGTTACTTAAAAGAGAGCATTATTTATTCCGTAATTTAATTCTTGTCCTGCAGGAAATTGCAGATATTTTCGATAGTCATATCATTTTCCACCATATGCTTTTCAACATCTGTTATCATGTCCTCTGCAAGATAAAATTCATTTTCCTCGGCTAAAAATATTCTGGCTGCCAGATGGGGAATCATCCCTTATGGGCCTGCCCCTGTGATATAGTTAATGATGATAACAATATCATCTTTTCCATCATCATTTATATCCCGAAAAGCAACTGCGCCAACACTATCAAATAACCCTACATAACCTTTTGTACTATTGGGAAATTTATATAGTATCTGGTCATCTCTAACAAGGAAAAATGTAACATCCTCTTACTGTTGAGATGGTGGCTTACAAGGCATAAATGTAACTCCTCCCCAGTCATCCAACGTAATATCAAATAACTGCTCCTGTATCATATACTTATTTATTTTTTCTATTGAGTCGATATCATCATCCGGATTCGCATCTTCCTCATCCAGTTCCACATCCCTTCTCCTTTCAATGCCAGACAATACCATAATCACTTTCTAATAATCCGGTATTGATATTCCGGTATATTTGAAATCCCATCATCCAAAATTTTGTTTCCCAAATACTGAAAACTGCCATCTTCAGCAAACTGTACTGTAAGCTCATGCGTTATCACTGCATCATCACATAAAATCATGCTACACACTGCATCCACAGTTAAAGTAACCGTCCCATCTTTGTTTTCCCTAATATCCGTAACCTCTGGCAAGGAAGTGCCAAAATGGGTAGGAGCATAATTGAAGCAGCCCAGTCTTACCCATACATAAGTCTGCTTCTCTTCGTCAAATACCGCATAGCCTTGTATCTCCTCCGCTGTTATCGGAAGATATTCCATAATCAGATTCTCAAACTCATCTTTTGGTATCCCGTCCAAATAATCCTCTGAAGGAAACTTCTCCTGATATTTCATTGCATATAAATATTCATACATCCCATTATAATCCAAACTTTCCATATGGTCTGCATCCCAATTAGAGCATAAAAGATTATTTCCCTGATAGGCTAATCCAAGCACACATTTTTCAGACATTTCCCTGTTTTCTTCTGTTATAGACTTTACCCTGACCATACAGCTCCCATCCACTATTTCAGTAACTTCCGGGTACTCCGGTACACATAACTCATAACAGAACCATCCTTTATCCGTAAACTTCCATTCTTTGATCCGGGTATATGAAATATATGTTATCACAGACTTATCATCATCGCTCCATGTTGCTTTTGCAGACAAAACATACATATCCTTTCCATCATAGGAATATTTATATCTCTCAATGCCACCATCCGAATGTATTTCATAAACAACTGCCGAACCGCTGTTGCCCGCTATAGAATCATTTAAAAAATCTTCTAGCTCTTTATCGTTTTCCATATTAGAATATGCTGCAGTTATTGTAACCGGACATCCGGCGCTTTTCAGTTTTCCCGCCATCTGATACATAATTTCATCTGAAATGACAACATTGGACGCACAGCCTTTTTCTGCGTTTTTGTATAGTTCCGATATAAGTCCCATCATTTTTTTACAATCATCTTCTGCCTCTTTGCGTTCACTGTCACTTACCGGAAGATCGTAACCCTTTTCTGCTCTGTCCGTCTCTGCACTTTCTTCTGTCATATCTTCTTTGGCTCCACCGTCAGATACAATTTCCGTTCTTTCCCTGCTGTCTATAACAATGATTACCATCAGCACAATAAAGAAACCATACTTTTTTAAAAGCCATTTCACATCTTTCACTATTCTGTTCCTCCATATATCTCAAGCCATTCTTCCTTTGTCAGACGGTTGGAATGCCACCAAATATCATGTTCATCTTCCAAAGAAATCATCTGATTCGTTACATATTGAAAACAATCCTCATTCAATGGACGGATCACTGTCTTATGCGAATACGCCATAGAAGTATTACTATTGGAATATACTGCATTAACAATCTACCGCTTTACAAAACTCTATTACCTGCTCTGCTCCTGCCATGTCAACCTGATTTTCGCTGTCAACAGCCACATAATCATTCTCACCAAGCCTTGCAACAATACGACGTAGCGTTTCCAGACTGCCCAAAGTGTTTGTTTCTACCGTTTCATCATAAATGTCACGATAAACTGCCGCTATGCTCTCTGCATCATCGAAATCATCTTCACTTGACGGATACACTTCATTATCCAGCACTGTTTCCCTAATTTCCGATACCTCCTGTAATTCATTGCTGCATCCAGCCATCATAAGAGTGACAATGCTAATCATTACGAATAAAGGCAGTATTTTATTCCTTTCCGCCAAACCAGTTTTCCAGAACTTCTTTATCTTTTTCCACAACATAGCCGCTTCCTCCTCTCCCCTTTACATCTTCTACCATGCTGACAATCAAAATCGGATGTTCAAAGCTGATATTCCCTGCAACGGTATCAAACGCTGTCTGATACTGCACCACATTTTTTTCTTCATTGTATGAGATAATTGTGGTTGCCATATTCTGTATTTCTATCCCTTCATAGATAGCAGAATTACGCTTTATAAAATCCTCCTCACTAATCTGTCCGGAGGCTTCCACATCAAGCATTTGGTACATTTCCTTATAATTTTGTTCTGAAATATAATCCATATATGTAAGGAGCAATTCATCTGGTTTGGTCAAATTGCTTCCCTGTTTAGCCAAAATCAGCATATATACTGCCATGCCAAATGTAATTGCTGCCATAACACCTGCAATGAGCCACAAAAACTTTCCTGTTCTCTTTCTCCTGCGTCTGCTTTTCCTTTTCGTCATGATCTGCCCTCCAACTAAACTGATAATGATACCAAATATTACTTTTGTAAGATTACAATGTAAAAAAATTTGTTTTTCCTCTAATAAAATATTACATCCGTAAGATTTATAAGTCAAGTAAAATCAAAAATTTCTTTGGGTATAGAAACGGCGGGATATGATACCTCCATCCTTCCTTTATGTTAAAATATAGACAGGGGTGTATATGGATAAATCTTATAAAAAAAGGATTACTACAGGATTTGAACTCAGAAACTATTTTAAAGATAAAGGAGAATTGCATCACTGGATTTTCCACCTGAATTAGTAACAGAAGGCTTTACAATATTCCTAACCACCGTCAAACTGCCTAACACTTTCGGTGCCTTATCATCTGTAACAGACACACCATATTTACCACAAAACTCTTTAATAAGCGTATAAGCTTCTTCACCTCTGATGATATTTGCACGGTAACTGTCAATAGGATTTAATTTTGTGGTTCCATAATACTGTCCAGCAAACACATCACATACTATCTGATTGATACCTTATCAGTATCATTAATGCTAAAAAGTGGAATAAATATTGAAAAAACAGTAGACAAAGCAACAAAGCAAAAACATAATATTGCCATTAGAATCCGTGTTTATATGGAGAGTAACCTATATTACTCTCCATTTTCTTTTCTGTAAATTTAATTTATTTGTTTAACCAGTAACCTCTTCCTTCTATTGTGCTACCATTTGCAGTATTGGTAGCCATTTTAATATCTTCATCTCCATAATAGTATATTCTTATACCCATTCCTCCAAATGATGATTCATATGCATTGGGATATTCACTACACTTTATAGTTAACCAGGTATAATCATATTTATCATCAGAATATGCATATTCTTTTGCATAAAGAGCAGTAAATGATGTATATTTAAATGATACTAAACAAGGAGACGATGTACCATTAGAATCACGTGTAAGAATAACTGTTACATCTTCAATTCGATTTTTTGGATATTTTATTAAAAAATAATAATTACCATTATTGTTATAATATTGAGGACAATCTACAACAGAATGGTCTTCAACATAATTAGGAGTATTTGTGGCTGCAAATGTAGGTACAGAAAATATTATAACCATTACAACACATACTACAAAAATTAAATTTTTCTTCATT
>JAIDHZ010000190.1 GCA_029052995.1 Lachnospiraceae bacterium
TTTATACGAAAAAGGTGGTCGAGCTATTCGACCACCATAAAAATATAAAAAACTTACACACTTATCTTGACAAACCCTATTGCACTATATTACAATACATCTTTTAAAATTATGGTACATCATTCTACATAATCAATACACAGACGTACCTCTGTATAAGGACGCACATATGTATCTGCCACTCTCACATGCTCCGGGTGGGTCTGATACCCTTTTAAGGCAGCCTCACTTTCCAATGCACTGTCAAGCATTACATCTGCATTGGATGAATCCAGCTTATTAACCACCACGTTCAGGCTTCGGAGCCCGGGGACAATGCCCACCAATCCTTCTAAATGATCCTTCATATCTGCCAAAATCTGCTCTCTTTCCGTTTCAGATAATTTTTCCTTTAGTTTCCATAAAATAACATGCTTAACCATATCCGTCTCCTTTATATTCTATCATAAGCTTCGCTTATTCAATAAAGCACACAGATTCACCATTGCAAGCAAGTGAATCTATGTGTATTATATCATATGTCACCAATTTTCGAAGAAAATAGATGACCTGCTTGCGCATCAGCGCAATTCATTATATCCTGCTTATTCCATCGTTGCTCTAAGCGCACCGTCCAAATCCTCAATAATATCCTCTACATTCTCCAAACCTACAGAAAATCTTATCATTCCTGCATTGATTCCCGCTGCCACAAGCTGCTCATCTGTAAGCTGTCGATGGGTTTCACTTGCCGGATGCAGTACACAGGTTCTGATGTCCGCCACATGCACCTCGTTAGATGCCAAATGTAACGAATCCATAAATTTTGCCGCTGCCGGTCTTCCTCCCTTAATCACGAAAGAAATCACTCCACTACAGCCCTTCAGATATTTCTTTGCCATTTCATAATCCTCATCGGATTCCAGTCCCGGATAGAATACCTCCTCCACTACAGGAGATGCCTGTAAATGTCTTGCCACAGCCATTGCATTTTCACAATACTGCTTCATACGTACCGGCAGAGTTTCTAATCCGAGATTCAACAAAAATGAGGAATGGGCCGCAGGATATACACCGAAGTCCCGCATTAACTGCATTCTCGCCTTAATAATGTATGCCATTTTACCATAGGATTCCGTATAAGAAATACCGTGGTAAGATTCATCCGGTTCAGTCAGCTCCGGAAAGTTCCCATTTGTCCAGTCAAATTTACCACTATCTACAATCACACCGCCTACCTGCAAGGCATGGCCATCCATATATTTACTGGTAGAGTGAATAACAATGTCCGCACCAAACTCAAACGGTTTACATAATATCGGCGTTGCAAAGGTATTGTCCACAATCAATGGTACCCCCATATCATGGGCAATCTTCGCAAAACGCTCGATATCAAACACTTTAAGTGCAGGATTGGCAATCGTCTCACCAAATACCAGCTTTGTATTTGGCTTAAATGCCGCCTTAATCTCCTCATCCGTCGAATTGCGGTCAACATAGATGCATTCAATTCCAAGTTTTTTTAAGGTAAAAGAAAACAGATTAATTGTTCCACCATATATCTGCGGAGTACTGATAATGCTGTCTCCTGCCCTACAAATATTTAAAATGGAAAGCAGAGTGGCCGCCTGACCTGATGTAGTACACATGGCACCTACACCGCCCTCTAAATCCGCAATCTTTTCCTCCACAGCCATTACCGTGGGATTTCCAAATCTTGAGTAACACAGTCCCTTTGTGGGATCATCAAAAATCTCTGCTACTTCTGCAGCAGAATCATAAACATAGGTGGTGCTTTGTACAATTGGAAGCACCCTGGGCTCTCCATTTTTTGGTGCATAGCCTGAATGCAGACACTTTGTCTCATCTCTCATATTTCTTATCTCCTTATTCTTATTATAAGTCTGAATATCCTTTTTTATTATACACATATAAAAGTGCATTCACAAGAAAAAATTGTAAAAGCGGATTCCCAGTGAAATCCGCTTTAATTCAGTAAAAAGTAATGTACTGTGACAGAATTTTATAGCATCTGTTCACCGTTTACATATAGATGATGTCCATTCGTATTTATATTACCTGTATCTCCGTCAAATTCTGTAATATAGGTATCACTCGTTAGTGTCCATGATGAATCTGAGGAAAGTATAACATTCACTTTGCCACCTTCACCGTCAGGATTAATTGCACCTTCAAAAGTAGTATTATCAGACATAGTAAGGCTAAGGCTTGATATATCATCAACCAGAATATTACCGTCTAATATCTGGTCAGAGGCTGTCATTGTCACAGCACCTCCATTTTCACCCTGAGTACCCCATCCGCGGGATGAATCATTTCCCTCTATTCTTAAAAGAGTATCATTCGCCAGTTCAATCTGTACATTTTGCAAATTTATTGTACAGGCTGTATTTGTAACATAAATCATATCTCCCTGTTTTGCAGTAATAATTCCACCTTCTGCCGAAAAGTCAGCCTCTCCTACATCTGCATCTCCAGACATGCTCTGATAAATCATAATACCATGTATATTTTCATCCTCATCACCATTATAGGTGTTTTCCATATTCGAAATCACCACACAATCCTTTAATGTTACAGAATTCTTTCCCTCAACCACAACGCCCTCACTGGCATTAGCTGTCAGGGTTGCATCTGAAACGGTGATATCTGCCGTGGAGTAAACAGCAGGGCTGCCTGTTCCATTACTGGTATAGCTGCCACCCTCGACCTCTACGGTTCCACCGCCACGGTCTGAGCGGATTGCCGCTGCAGAATTCCCCATTGTCTCAACGGTCAGGTTTTTTGCCTTCATGGTTCCACCTCCGGTGGTCTGAATACCGCCAGAATTATTCTCGGTTGTCTGAATTGTTGAATCCGATATATTTACAGTGGTTCCTTCCCCGTAGCTGAATACCCCATTTCCATTGACTGCGCTTGTATTGACCTCGGCATCCTTAATAGTAACTGCTGCACCATTTAACGCTAACAGTCCTGCATTTTGCCCATAAAAATCACCATTTTCAGTATTGGAGGATGAGCCGCCTGACTTGTTAACGTTAATGCCGTCTAATTCCACAGTGCTTCCATCTATCCTCAATGCATTTTCATCATCCCCTGAAGACTGGTAAGTTTTTCCTTGTATAGAGGTGTCCTCGCTAACCGTAGTTGCAGCAGTCCCATTTGTTACCGTATAACTTCCGCTAAAATTATCCTTTTCCTTGCCAAACCCAAGGCCAGTGCGCATACTTTTCACAGTTACAGCCGTTGCAGCATTATCCTCATCCAGCGTAACTTCTAATATACTATCCACAGTAATGTCTTCTAATGTTCCCTCCGTGGTTTCCATTGAAGGTTTCCTTTTCTCATTACCGTTTTGTTCATTATCCTTATCACTTTCATTTGCCCCTGCATCTTCTGGCCCATTTCCGTTCTGGCCTGTATCCGTTCCCACAGGCTGCAGGGTTTCAGGTTTTTCTCCCTTTGCTCCCTGTCTGTCCGGCATAGATTCTACTGTTATTTTCGTCTCATCCGTCACAGTGAATGTAATTTCCTCATCACCTGCCATAAAACTACCAAATCCACCTTTTCCAATATCTGGAGGCTGCATTCCATCTATTTCCTGTGCAGGTATTTCTCCATCAGTCACCTTAAACTCCTCTCCGGTTTCACCCGGCTTTTCTGGGACTTCCCCAGTTTCACTCCCTGCACCGTCTGGCTTTTCTGGAACTCCCTCAGTTTCACTGCCTGTGCTGTCCGGCTTTTCCGGAGCTTCTCCATGTGCTCCTCTATCCCCCGATATTTCACCAACCTGTGCTTTTATCTGATTATCCTCCACTGCCACAACCTTTACTGTATAAGCACCTTCCGTTTGGTCTGTTATCCCGGTATTTGCACCACTGTCTGCCATAGTACTTTTTGTCCCACATCCGGTAAAAAGGGAAACTGCCAAAACTGCCGTACCCAATAAAGCTGATATTTTTCTTTTTCTCATAAACTCCTCCTCACATCTCTACATTCTCTTATCCCTTCACATATTTTCGGAAGGCAGGATTCAGAAACACCCCTGCTTCCCGAAAAAAAGCGACACTATCTGGAATTATGTTACAATGCCAATATACATAAACTTTGTGTTAAAAATATAATCCTAATGTTAACAAAATGTGTTGAAAAGCTTAAAAAAATATTGAAAAGTTTTATTTAGTCATTGATACTTATCTGTGACGGATTATCAATTAAATTCCCATCATAATCAAACCGTGAGCCATGGCATGGACAGTCCCAGCTTTTTTCTGCGTCATTCCATTCAAGCTCACACCCCAGATGGGGACATTTTACCGAGACCTTATGAAGAATCCCCTGCAAATCACAGTATATGCCATAACTTTTCAATCCCACCCTTAAAATTTTTGCCTGTCCTTTTTCCGGCATTTCCTTTTTAGCAATTGGCAGATGAAAATGTCCCTTTATAATCCCCAATGTGCTGATTTTCAAATCTAGACATAAACGTTTCCATGATGCAAATAAATTTAACCTTTGTGGAGTAAACAGTGACTCATAAATATTTTCCTGTCCGCAAATCTGATCACAGATTAACCTTGCGCTTATCATCGAATCCGTCATTCCCCACTTTTTAAATCCTGTCGCCACATACCAATAGGGTCTTAACATCGAGAATCTTCCTATAAAAGGAAGATCGTCATGAGATATACAGTCCTGCGCTGACCAATAGGCAATTACTTTTCCTTTATGTCTGCCTTTTTCAGCTGTTGATTCGTTTTGATTTACCAAAAGGGAAAAATCGCATTCCGGATAATTTATTTTAACCCCCTTAACCAGTTTCTCATATCCTGACCGGGCATTTTGTTTTCCTGTTCGATGTCCCCCTCCCCCAACCAGCAATATATCCTCAAACCATCTGAAAGATAATCCTTCCCGATCAATACTGTAATACATCCCCTCCCATTTGGGAATATCCGATATTGCCAAAACGTAGCTTCTCTCCTGATGCTGTCTGGCAAAATAAAAACCTGGCATGTTTGGAAACGGGTAATGAGTGGCAAAAACGATATGTTTGGCTGTCACCTTTCCCTGCTTTGTATCAATTGTATGTCCCGCAACGTAAATAACAGGTGTCTGTTCATAAATCGTAAGATTCTCTGAAATTGCTTTTAAAAACTCTAATGGATGAAACTGCGCCTGCTTTTCAAAACAAACAGCCCCTGCTACCGGAAACGGAAACGGTGTTTCCTTTGTAAAATATGCAGGAGCTCCCAGTTTTTCGGCAGCCTTTGCCTCCTTTTTCAATTCCTCCTCATCTGAAACTGAATACAAATACGAATTTCTCCGCTCAAAATGGCATTCAATCTTCTCATTAGTTACCAATCTCCCATATTCTTTAACTGCTTCTTCATTTGCCTTTACATATAATCTTGCCTTTCTTTCTCCATATTCCTCAATCAAAGTACTATATATTTTCCCATGCTGGCTTGTTATCTTTGCAGTTGTATCTTTTGTCTGACCACTGCCAATCCTGTCTGCCTCCAGTACAATAACTTCTTTTCCCTGCTTTTGCAAATAATAAGCAGTAAGTATCCCTGCCATGCCTCCACCGATTACTGCCACCTCTACAAAGCGGTCTCCCTTTAATGGCTCACGCTCTTTTATCTCGACGGTCTGGCTCCAAATTGATTCCATGTTTTTCTCCTTATTCTCCTAATATAAAATAATGCATTTTTAAAACTCTATTCCTGCCCATTTCCACTATATTTCATATACAACATATTTTTAAAACATCTTGTTTCACTATTGTTTATAAGGAACTGTTAAGAAATAACTTGTGAATAGT
>JAIDHZ010000191.1 GCA_029052995.1 Lachnospiraceae bacterium
TCGTCGGCAGCGTCAGTTGTGTATAAGATACAGAGATTGGACAGTTCAGGGAATGGGCAGAGTATCGGCCACAGGATTTTGAAGTGTTAGAGCAATATCCGATGCATGATTCGTTTAAGCGGTTTATGCGGGATATTAACTTTGTATATGCAAGCCATCCGGCATTGTACGAGGGAGAGTACAATAGGGAATGCTTTTCTTATGTGGTAAGAGACAGGCAATGGGATTTGGTGTATGCATTTACACGCAGTGCAGGAAATGAGCGTCTGCTGGCAGTATTTAATTTTAGTGACCAGGGCTATGTAAATTATATGATTAAGGCACCAGGGTGCGGGCAGCTTATTGAAATTATTAATACGGACTGGGATATTTATGGGGGAACCCAGCATAATGATAAAATGTGTATTTCTGTTAGAAATGGACAATGTATTATGGATCTCAATGCTTATTCCGGAAGATTATTTGTAATGTGTTAGTTAGGCTGATTATGGGAGAGCATTCGAAATAACAAATGTATGGAGGTTGACATAATGTTATCAGATTGGATTACAGGTATTGATTTAAAGATTTTGGACTGGATTGCAGAACATATCAGGTCAAATGCTTTTGACAGTTTTTTTCCAATATTTACATTTTTAGGAGATAAAGGCTGGATATTTATTTTATTAGCTATTATTTTATTGCTGATACCTAAATGCAGAGTATGGGGTGTAAAGCTTGCGGTAAGTCTTACTCTCGGTTTAGTTATTGGAAATATAATCTTAAAAAATGCAGTAATGCGTATAAGACCTTACAATCTGGCTCAGGATGTAGTGCTTTTAGTAGATGAGCTGAAAGATTATTCTTTCCCGTCAGGGCATACAATGGCGGCCTTTGAGTTTTGTACTGTTGTGTGCTATATGCCTATTAAGACAGGATACAAATTATTGGCTGTTTTATTTGCCTTACTTATGGCATTTTCAAGACTGTATCTCTATGTGCACTTTCCCACAGATGTGCTGGCAGGTGCCTTATTTGGCACACTTTTTGGAGTCATGGGTGTGCGCATAGCAGATATATGTCTTAAAAAACAAACCGTTTAATGGAGGATGACATTCAGCTTTGTCTGTAATGGATTAGAAAATCAGAAAGATTTGCAACAGCTGCTTTTAAATCATCCAGGCAGGGAAGATATACGATTCGGAAATGATCCGGTTCCTTCCAGTTGAAACCGCTTCCCTGAACGATGAGAACATGTTTTTCACGCAGGAAATCTAATGCAAACTGCTCGTCATTTGTGATATTAAATTTTTTTGTGTCCAGTTTCGGAAAAATGTAAAAAGCAGCATCCGGTTTAACTGCACTGATCCCGGGAATATCATTTAATGCATTATATATGTATTCACGCTGCTCGTAAATTCTCCCACCGGGTAATAATAATTCGTCTGCACTCTGTATTCCGCCAAGTGCTGTCTGAATAATAGACTGGGCTGGAACATTTGAACAAAGCCGCATTGAGGAAAGCATGTTAAGTCCTTCAATGTAGCCTTTGCAATGACTTTTGTCTCCGCTTAAACACATCCATCCACTGCGGTAACCGGCAACACGGTGGGATTTGGACAGACCGTTAAAAGTGACACACATAAGATCAGGTGCTAAAGATGCAATGGAAATGTGTTTTTTGCCATCCATAACAAGGCGGTCATATATTTCGTCAGAGAAAATAATAAGTTCATGTTTTCTTGCAAGTTCCACGATTTCTTTCAAAATTTCTTCAGGATATAGAACACCCGTTGGATTATTTGGATTTATGATGACAATTCCTTTGGTGCGGTCTGTAATCTTACTTTCTATATCCTTTATATCGGGATACCAGTTTGCCTGTTCGTCACATATATAATGTACCGGCTTGCCTCCAGCAAGGTTTGCAGAGGCGGTCCACAAAGGATAATCCGGAGCAGGAATCAGAATCTCATCCCCATCATTGAGCAGACCCTGCATGCTCATTGTAATAAGTTCAGAGGCTCCATTACCGGTATAAATATCATTTATTTCTACATTCGGAATATTTTTTAGCTGGCAATACTGCATAATGGCTTTTCTTGCACTAAAGATTCCCTTTGAATCAGAATAACCCTGACATTCTAACAGGTTGTAACGTACATCCTGAATAATTTCATTTGGAGCATTAAATCCAAAAGGATAGGGATTGCCAATGTTTAATTTTAAAATGTCGATGTTTTGGGAAGCCATACGGTTTGCTTCTTCTACTACAGGTCCCCTGACATCATAGCATACATTATCTAATTTATGGGATTTCTCAAAATGTCTCATGTAAATTCTCCTTTATCTTGATTTGCATTTTATATTATATTATTTTTTCTTAATCTTGACAATATGGGAAAATGATGTTATAACTGTATTATAACAAGTGGTACGGTTATAACAGTTTTGCAGAATCAGGTAATTGCAAAACTTCCATTTTGCAAAATGCCGGAAAGGAGGATATGCATGATTGTATTAGACTTAAAGGGAAATACACCGATTTATGAGCAGATTATTGAACAGATGAAGTTTCATGTGATGAAAGGCAATTTAAAGCCGGGCAATGCCATACCTTCGGTACGTAAGCTTGCATTGGAGCTTAAGATTACACCGGGAACGGTGGCAAAGGCATATCAGGAGTTAGAGCGCCAGGAGATTATTGAAACTATAAGGGGAAAGGGGACATTTATTGCCAGAGAGATTAGAGCGGAGGAAAATCAGGCAAGGCTTACTGCAATAAAAAAACAGCTTAATACTATAGTGATGGAGCTTCGCATGATGGGCTATGACAGCCGGATGGTAGTGGAGCTGGTTAAGGGAATATATGAGGAGATGAGTGTATGTTAGAGGTTAAAAATGTATACAAGGGATACAACAAAACAGAGGTGTTAAGAGATGTCAGTCTTACAGTGATGCCGGAGGAAATTCACGGATTAATAGGGGAGAACAGTGCAGGCAAGACAACCCTGATAAAATGTATTACAGGAATCTATAAGCCGGAACAGGGAAGTATTCTCTACGAAGAGCAGCCTGTTTTTGACAATCCTGAGGTAAAAGAACGAATTGGTTATGTGGCAGATTACAATGAGTATATCCGATATTACACTGTTACAAGAATGGTACATATGTATGAGTGCTTTTATAAAAAGTTTAACAAGGAGAAGTTTAATGAGCTTAACAAGATTTACAAATTGCCGGTTAAGAAAACAGTAGGTGCGCTTTCAAAGGGACAGAAAATGCGGCTGGCATTTATGCTGGAGGTGGCAAAGGAGCCCGATTATCTTATTTTGGATGAGCCAACCTCAGGTCTTGATCCGGTTGCAAAAGCACATTTCTTTGAAATGCTGATTAACGAAGTGGAGCAAAGGAATATAGGAGTATTAATAAGCTCACATAATTTGGAAGGACTGGAAAAAATATGTGACACTGTTACCATGCTGCATGATGGAATGGTGGAACGCCAGCTTTCCATGGAGGATATGAAGGGCGAACTGGTGAAGCTCAATGTGGTGTTTGAGGGCGGTGCCCCAAAGGGTGTTTATGAGATGCCGCAGATTTTAAAAATCAGCAATGTGGGCAGTATCTATACCATGGTGGTAAAGGATTATGATGAAGCGTTTACAAGGGAATTAAAGAAAAAGGGTGCAGGTATTGTTGAGGCGGTGGATATATCATTAGAGGAGCTGTTTATAGTTCTTGAGGAAAGCAGGAAGCCGGAATGATGGGAGGGGATTGTGATGAAGGATTTTGTTAAGATTACAAAAGAAACGTGGAGATTCTACCTGACTGTCTTTCTGATACTCTTTTTATTTGTTATATGTAATGCAATTTATTGTTGTAATGAAAATATGGTATTAAAATATGAAGAGGGGATGAATATTCCTGATATGGGAACAGCTTTTACGGATATTATAAGTGATAAAACAGATATGATGTTTGACCTGCTTGGGATTCCCATGGTTGTAATAACAATAATTACAGTATTAGTTATCCGGCGTTTTGTTTTTATGGATTTGCGAACAAAAGAATTTGAAAGTTTTTTACCGGTCAGGAATAAAAGTATTGTTATGCATACTTATTGGTTTTCATTTGGCATTACATTTGTTTTAAATGCAGCATTGACAGTTATTTTGATAATCGGACAGACTGATTATAACAAAAAACTGCTGCAGGCAGCAAAGAGCATGGGAACCGGTAATATAGCACAGGATTATGTAACTGCACCAAACCGTGAATTGTTGTGGAATTGTGTCTGCTATTTCATATTTACGGTATTTTTATTGAACATAATTTATCTTGGAATGCTGCTCTGTAAAAATGAGATTGCAGGAATGCTGATATCGGTGTTTTTTTGGAGAGTCATGGTTGAAGGGGTCGAATTTTTAATTTATAGGGACTATACAGAATATTTTGGTTTGTGGGAATATTTGGGAGGTTCGGAGCAGGATGCCGAAAAAGTCGGCAGAGTTTTAGAAACAATTGAAGAAGCCATAGATCCTAAAATGTTTTGGAACTATAATATGGGAAGTGCAGAAAATGGCAATGCCATATTTATAACCGCAGCCGTTGCATTAGTTTCATTTTTTCTTATTGTACTTTTGTCAGGGAGGAGGGAGTTATCAAAGGGAAAGATATTTTATTTTAAATGGACAGATGCATTGTTTGCAGTTTTTGGTGCAGTGACAGTATGGGTGAAGCTGCATTATTATTTGGAAATGCCACACACTATGATTGGTTTTGTAGTCGGCGTTATTTTATGGTTTTTGATAAAGCCTTCAAATAAGGGCAGGCTTACACTGTGGGAGGTGAAATAATGAGGCAGGTTTTAAAATATGAATGGAAATTGTATCTGCTGCTCACAATTTTACTCGGGCTTTTTATGGCAGGTGAACAGATAAGGAATACAAATTACGGCATACAGTGGATACATATTTGTAATGAGGAAGGGATAGAGATGGATGGGGAGGCTTATACCGGGGAGGTAAATTCTTCATCACAAAGTTTTGGAGATGTTAATGAGGTTAAGAGCATAACACAGGAAATTTTAAGCCGCATATCTTATGGATTTCTTGAAGAAAATATAACCTTTGTGATAATCTTGCTGATGTTTTTAAAATGTGTTCAGTACCGGAAGGAGTGGAGCAGCTCTGGAAGAGAATTTCTGTATTTTATGCCGGTGAAGAGACGTGGAAAAAAGGGAGGTTACATTTTACTTAATATACTGCTGATTGCAGGTTCCTATTTTATTTACATGCTTGTATTTTTAATGTATGTATATAATTTATTAAAAAATATAGAGGTTAATGTCTCATGGCTGATGCCTGCTGTATTTGGAGCATTTGTAACGGGAATAAGCTATCTTTTCATGATTTTGGCTGTGACAGAATTTTTGGAGGTATTGTTTGTTGAAGGATCCATGAAAATTTTTGGGGTGGGCGGAATGTGGCTGATGAGCATTGTACAAGCTAGTTACGTTTTTTCACTGCTGTACAGAGCAGCCCCCATACGGAATATATTTGGTTTTTTGTCTCTGTCGGCAGCGGGAAAGCAGTATTACTCTTTTGATGATTTGACAAATCCCCACAGTATGAATTATTGGGCTCATAGCTCGGCTTCAATGGATATACTTTATAAGGGACAGCCTAAGGAGTTCAGTATGCATGGTAGTGCAGTCAGGCTGTATGATTTCAGGACAGCAGCTAATTACATTTTATATGTGCTGGGATATCTTACAATTGCAGCACTATTTATCGCATTGGCACTATGGTTATCAAAAAGAGAGGATTTATCAAAGAAATGTTTTCAT
>JAIDHZ010000192.1 GCA_029052995.1 Lachnospiraceae bacterium
AATCTATCCATATATATATTTCCCACTTTTCTTTCAAAACATAATTACACTTTTTTTCCTTTATATAAATTTACATTGCTTCTCTAGTAAAGCTATTTTAGGATGCTATACACTATTTTCTTCGCTATTGTTCCATTTGCATAATTTTTTCTTCTGGAAATATGTATATTAACCTCAATAATTCACAACTTAATATTACTAAATTTCACAAAAAACTAATATCATCACATTCCACTTGAACATAATGTAATTCTATGCCTTCTACCAAATCCTTATAAGATAACAATTCCTGTTTATCCATGTCTTCAAAATCCATCTGTGACCAATCAAATGCATTTATATCTGCCACTTTGCAACTTCCTTCTGCACATGCTGTAATCCTTAATAATGCATTTTTACCACTAAAAACAGACATAACAAAAGGAAAATCAAATTCAATTAAAATTTTATCTTTATCTAGTGAATATCTCATTACATTAAATTCGTCTGCCACAGTGATTTCACAAAAATTTGCTCTACGAATAAAACCATCTTTGTCTTCCAAATAATTGATCTCCTGAAGCATAATTGGCAATTGGTCGCATTGTTCAACATAAGCTCCAATCACCTCCCAAATCAGACTTTCTGCTAATATATTTATAAATTCTTCTCTTTCCATCGTTCATTCTTCCTTATCATCATTTTATATAACTGTTCACGGTTCTGAACAGTTACGATAAAGTTTATATATTTTTCCGGATCCTCTTTACAACAATCTATAATGCCTGTATCGTATTTATCCTTATTTTTTACTCCATTACAATGCGGACATGCCCAAAACAAATTATTCCAGTCAAATTTACGTTCTTCATAAATTCCATTCTTATGTGGCAGCAGATGTTCAACCTGTGGATCCGATATTCCTTTCATTTCACATATATAACATTTTTCATGAAAATCTTCGCTTAACCGTTTTATCACATCCGCTTCTCGATAACTGCCGTTTATCTTCTGTGCTTCAATAGCAAGGGATTCCGGTGCTGGAAAAGACCTCTCCACTTTTACCATTCCATATCTGTCCTTTCTCTCAAATCCAATTTTATACGCCGATACTCTGTTGCTATATCAATTCCCAGATAATCCGGTATTTCATCCAAAAACATTTCCAACTTATCCAGTTCTTCAATATCTACATCTTCTAATCTTTCCTTATAAGCCAGCAGCTTGTATCGTTCAAACTTTTGCTTTAATTCCATAGATAACTTGTCTTCCTGAAAATAGCCTTCTACCACACCCTCATAGGGCATATTGACCAAGCCATCTTCAACTAACAGACTACGCTCCAAATCATATATCACAACATTGAAAATTGGATTATTCGTAGTCGATAATGCATTGAGTAACACTTCCATTGCATGCAATACACTGGTCTTACCCCTTCCGTATCACTCCAATCACAACTCCATTGATATAAAAATCCTCCGCCCTGATTACAATATCCTGATATTTAGGATTCCCCGGATGCAAGACAATCTCATCTTCCCCTGCATAATGGAACCGCTTCACAGTGGCTTCATTCGTTGCCATATTTCCTCCCACAATAATATTGCCCTCCTTTGCAAAAGCCTGCTTCTTTACCACAAGCTTATCACCATTTAATATATTAAAATCGATCATGCTGTCACCGGATACCTCTAACACAAATTTCATATCGGGGTCCTTTACTGCCTCTAACGGAATCATTTCCTCTCTGCCGTGTTCCACATTCACATATTTGAGATTTCCCGCTGCCACACTGCCTTTTACCGACAGGTAGGTGTAATCAAGCTCTGTATCATCCTCCGCATTTTGCAGACAAACATCCCCGTCAATCATTTGCTTATATTCCAGCTCTCTGCCATGTTCAAAATCAAAATACCGGAAAATTTCATATTCTTTATATTCTGTTCCGCAAACCGGTATATCCCCACAACCGACAAATGTTGTGCCTGTATATTTTTTAACAATCTGTTTCTTTCCATCCGTCACTACAATATACTTTGGAGCATTGCCCGGCACGATATAACATTTAACCTGTTTGAGTGCTTCTGCCAAATCCTCCCCTGGACTTTTGGTTTCTACATAAATAAAGGGACTTTCCTTTTCATCATCCTCATATACCGCAATATCCACAAAAAAAGTTTTACTCCCGTACTTTACACTGGCCTCCGGCTGCATGCGACAAGCCGGATATCCGTACCGGGTCTGAAGCTGGTTTAAATACCACTGCCTTACTTTTTCTTCCTCATTATTTATTGATTTCTTTATTTGATCAAAAAACTGATAATTTTCTATTGAAACAGGAAAATATTCTTCTTTCTCATCATCCGAACGTCTCAGATACCCAGATTCAATTTCGCCTATAAATACAGATTCCTTCTTACTGCTGGTTAAATATAACAGCTCCTTTGCCCTTGTCATTCCGACATACAATAACTTCCGTTCTGTATCTAATATGTCTGTTGAATATGGTAAAATCCCTTCATTTACTCCGGCAATAAATACAACTGAAGCCTCTAAGCCCTTAATGGAATGCAATGTAAATAGCTTGACCTTATCCGCACAAAAAGTGGATGTTTTTGACTTTTCTAACTCCTTTGCCAATTCTGCATCAATTCCATGCTTTAAAAAATAATCTTTCAAATCCTCCAGATATCCCTTATTTTTTGCCACAACAACAATCTCACTAAGCCTATACCTGATCGCACATTTTTTTATCTCCTCTGTGATATAGGCAAACTCCTTCACCTGCTCTTCAAAATGGCGATACTGCGGTTTTGCCCCGCTCCGTTCTATGGATTCGGGCTCCACATAGTCACTGCTGTTTTTCAAATCCTTGTCATTGTTAATGAGAGAATAGGCTGCCAGTGCAATTTCTTTGGTCGTCCTGTAATTCTTTGACAACACATTGGATTTGCCAGACATATCAAACCCAATACTTTTAAAGCTATGCTTTGACAGCCACGACTGGAGATAGATACTCTGTGCAACATCCGCAATAAAAATAATATTACTCTGCTTCGATTCTTTATACAGATTCCGTATGATCTCCAATTGGACACGGGATAAATCCTGACTTTCATCTACAATAATATAGCTGTATTTTTTAGGGTTTATTTCGCCATTTTTTATTTTATCAAGTGTTTGGACTGCCCTTGTGGCATAATCCGTTAAATTCGCTTCCCGCAGCAGTTTCTCATACATTAAAAATACATCAAAAATAGCAGCACGGTTTTCCGAGTGCTTTGCAAGACGCATACGGTTTTCCCCTATACTATTCCGTCCTAAGCGGTCCACATCCATATACTCTGCTTTTGTCAGATACATACAGCTTTTGATCCATTCAACTTCTTCTAACAGAAACTGCACATTTTTATCCCGAAGCACCGTACTGTCCGGATATTGTTTTTTCACTTTCTGTATTGCAAGCTTCATTTTTTCTCTTTTTACATTGTCTTTTACGATAGGAATTTTCTTTATTTCATCCGGCAGAATGGAATAGATTACGCTGTCTATTGTACGAACCGAAACCTTTCTATTATCAATGGAAACTCCGTATTCCTGACATAAGTATGTCATATACTCAATCAGTGTTTTGTTATATGTAACAACTAATACTTTTTCATCTCTCAGCTCTTTTAACTGCTGCATCACCACCAGCTTAAAAAGTGCAACGGTCGTCTTACCACTTCCCGCAACTCCTTTAATCAAGCTCTGCCCTGTGGTCTTGCTATTGATAATCCGCATCTGGTCTACACTTAAATCCATTCTTCTCTCCTTGTACGCTTATAAACAAACCCCTTTAACAAATTACAATTTAAATATAGTTGTAATTTACTTTAAATTTTAGTATATGTCAAGTTTCCTTACTTTTATCAAAATTCTTTTTATATAAATACCTTAAAAATTTGCTAGAAATACCTTATTTCCGGTTGAAACAACCATTTTAGACAAAATTCGACGAAATTCGACATTTTAAAAGATAATATAGTACTTTCAACAACTAAATCACACAAAAATAAGCCCCGCCTTTATAATAAAAGACGAGGTGAAAAAAATTGATTCAAACAATTAAACAGGAGTATCAAAAGCTCTCCGAAAGGGAACAAAAAGCCATATACTGGGGATTGCATCTTGTCGGTGCTGAATTAAGTAAAATACTTATTTTGCTGTTCTTCTTTACAATTTTTAGCAAAGTACCGGAATTTGTTTTTACAGCAGCAACGCTGTTGCCAGTACGAACCAAAATGGGAGGCATACATTTTAAAACATATTTAGGATGCCTGTCAGTCAGTATTGCACTATTTGCAGGCGCAGTTATGCTTTTACCTACAGTGCTGCCCCTTACGCAAAAAGCAGCCCTGCTCCTGTTAATTGTATGCATGATTGTCAATATTTTCACAAGGCCTGTCATCAATCCTACCCGGCCTGCATTGACAGAAGAAGACATTATTAAAACCAGGTGGAGAATTGGCTTATTTTTTGCAGTGTACATCATTGCTGAATATATTTTTTATAATCAATACTTTCTGTGTGGGACGTGGATGATTGTTGAACAGACCGTGCAACTGTTGATTGGAAAAATGAAAGAAAGAGGTAGATTGAAATGAATCAAATAATATCACATTTACTGTCTGGTTTGGCTGGTACTAGCTTGTTTTTCTGTTATAGATACTATCGTCAAATGTATTGTTTTCTATTTTTTGGGGAACCTGATTTCTCAAAAATCCAGAAAGACCTTTTTACTGATTAAATGGCAGACTAACCATTATATGCAACCAATTCTCCCCTGCTTTTTCTATATTGCAAATTTCAGTATTTCCATCATATTTCTTTGTAATATTTTTAACATTGTATAAACCATATCCTCTCATAGCATCTTTTGTGCTATATCCCTTTTTCATAAATAAAGATATTTGCTGATAAGAAATATAGGGAGAAATATTTTCCACTAAGATTTGAATGCTCATTTTTACATGTTTGATTCTTACAAAAACATGTTTAGAATCTGCCTTATCTTTTAATGCATCACAAGCATTATCAAACAAAATACCGACAATTTCTGCAATATCAAACACAATGGACAAATCCAAATTATCATCTAAAGCAATCTCATAATCAATCATAATATTATCTTCATAAGCCCTGCAAAACCGGTAATATAAAAATCCCTTTATAATTGGTGGGCATTCCATAGTTAACAGTCTGTTAAACCGATTTTCCCGAATAATCTTATCAGTGTACATATCTATCTGCTGAACCAGTTCATCATAGGTAGTACAGGAATACTGCATGCCACAAATTGCATCAATCTGACTGTTGAATTCATGCTGTCTGGAACGCACATCAGTAATCAACTGTTCAAAAGATTCATTACACTGCGCAATCCACTTAACTTCACGTTCTTTCATGGCAATAATATCACGTTGAATTTTCCACTGATAAGAACCTATTACTACAATTAAAAAAATCGCATCAAACAAAAACATTTCTAAAAGAGAAAAACTACCAAACAATTTAAGAACCAATAGCAATATAATTGATAATACACCACCACCTAAAATAATATATCCCATCCCAAATCTTGTTTCTATAATATATTGATATGATTTTCCAAAATCAAATAACTTTGTTAATAAAATTACACAAGCTAAAACAACTATATTTACCATACGTCCATTATAAGTTTCTAATCTAAGTATTCTCAATATATAAAAAATAGGAAATTGTATACCACATAATAAAAATACTGTGCATAATACTGCAGCTATGATATTCATTATC
>JAIDHZ010000193.1 GCA_029052995.1 Lachnospiraceae bacterium
TTTCTATACATACAATTAGGTTATCTGCGTGGAATGTGACTGTTGGTTTAGTGAAAAATGTGATGAACCGGAGTGTCCTATTGTTTGGACAGACCGGATACGCCTTTAGAAGCAATAACGAGAAAATATGAGGGAAATGATACCAAGATGTCGGGGTATTGAAGGATAGAAGACGGAAAAGGTATCGGAAACATTTCATTGGAGCAATGTGTCATCAGATAAGAAAGAAAAATATCAAAGGATATCGGAGAACCGGGAGTTAAAATAAGGATGGAGAATTATCGGATGAACTTTGACTATGAACAATTTTTTATACAACATTTTACTGTTAAGAATAAGCGTGAACGTCTGCAGTTCGAGCTATCAAATGAAAGCAGACGTCAGAATGCAATATCCCGTTTTGACCATAACGCAATGAAATATATTGATGAAAGAAAATTAATATATAGCGGGAATGATATTTCCTGGAGTAATTTGAAAAAATTGATTTATGAAAATACGGATGAACGGAAATGTTACATAATTTCTTGTTACGAAGAGATTGACCGGACTATGGTAAAAGTAGAGGAATTGTTTGGCCGTGTGATTGGACTGGGAAAGGCGTCTATTATGATATTTACGAATATGGCAGTAATTGAAACAGAGCAGATACAGGGACCGGCAATGAAGTATGTCTTGAAGTTATAAAAGATGCGGGGATTGGGCAGAGGTGATAAAAATGAGAATATGGATGGTACATTATAGGGACAAACTACATGATGAAGATATTGAAATTATAAATACACAGGACGGCTATTCCACAAATCCGCTTTCTTTTACACTAGATGGCATAACATTTTCGGGAACAAGTATTGGAGATTTTGAACTAAATGATGAGAGACAGTATGATGTAGCAAAGGAGAAATTCTGTCTGCTTAAGTGGAGTGGAAATAATAAAGATTCTAATATTATTACACCATATACATATGATTTGCAAAGATACTCTATGAATGTCTGCATTCCAATTATAGTGGTAAGAAAGAGAGATGGACATGAAATGCAGGGAATGGGGGAGCCAGTAGAGTGGATACCTGTTGCGGTATATGATTGTAATGAATTATTATAAAAATTTTTTAGAGGTGGGGTATATGATAAAAGCAGAATTCGGAATTATAGATGATTTTCAAATGGATAAGAAATATATTGAATATGAACCGGAAAGATATCATTGTGTAGCAATAGACGATGATGAATATATAAGTGACTGGTGGGAGCGGCTTTTGATGATTCGGACCTACAATATGAGTTTAGAACAGCCACAGTGGGCACTTTCCAGATGGGGTGTTACCTTGATTCCACCAGAATCGCTGCCAGCATTGTTAGCAATTATAGCAGAGGACAAGCGTATCTACTGGGATGATAAACTTGTAGAGTTTGCAGATTTGATTCGACAGGCAATTACAGAGAATAAATATATGATACATTATGGGGTGTAGGGTAAAACAATCTCGTTAAGGAATCCGGTTTAGTTTAAGGATTTGAAAAAATCTTATTGGTTTTTGAGTTTCTTTACATAAAACTTGAAACGGTCTCTGTTTGGCTAATGGTAGAATCCAGTCTTTGACAGTCTCGTGTATCATGCTTTCACCGCATACTGCACACGAACAAAGTACACCCTTCCTGCAATATCTGCTTTCCTCAAAATATAATTCTTTCCCCAGCTCGAAACCATCAAATTCCCGTTTTCATCTATAGCACGCAGATTCATATAATGCCATTCGTCCACATATATCTTTTTTCTGCGTTCATCCAATAACACAAAGTCCCTTGCCATAACAATGATATAGGTGTCTTTCTCCCTCATTTGCCTTGGCTCCACCTTCAGTAGTGTATCTATCTTGGCTTTCAAGTGATATTCTTTTGTAAATCTCCGAAATCGACTCATCATTTGACCAATTGTCATCCCATAATTATTTTCATCTGTCATGCAGTAAAAATGTAAAAGCAGAAGATCTGCATTATTCATCCCCTTTTGGTCGTACATTGGAAAACCAAATGTATTCATGAAATGATAACTATTGTGCCGAAAAAAGTGCATTAGCGTGGCCGCAATTGCTGCATATCCGCATCCCTCTTCCGACAATTTATATAATACAAGCTGGGCATCCTGCAAAGAATATTCTGGAAAATATTTATGTATAACAGACAGATATTCCGACATTCTTTCCTTTTCATTCCAGTTGCCAATTAGCTTTTCCTGAGAGCACCCATTATAAAAGGTATCGTTATCCAGCAGATCCTGCTTTTTATTGGTATATTCCCATATCAGATTATAATAATCTACATGTTCTCTCTCGAAATACTGTCGGCAGGCAGTCTGTATTTCCTCATTTTCTTTCCAAAAATCATAGGCAATCACCACTTCATTTGTAACATCACAGCCCCCATATGTGTTTAACAAGCTTAATGCCAGCTTAACAACATATTCACTATGATCTAATAATAATTCTCTTACCAGATATGGAGAGGTATTCCAGAGTTTGTGATATGAGATATTTTCCAATGCAGCACGCCTGCGATAGTAATCCTTGTTTCTAAGCTCATTTTTCAATATATCAAAAGACTTCCAATTTCCCTTCCACGCAAGTGCCCTTAAACATACCACATAATCTTTCATTGCACCGTTAAGTCCTTTTTTCAGTTCTTTTATACTGGCATCGTACGGCACTTTAACACCATTAATCATAGGGGCTTTGTAAAATTCACTCATTTTATTATCCTTTTTATCTGCCTGTTCCATTACAAAATGAAATCGCTCCATAAAAATCATCATTTAATTTGCTAAACAACATTTGAGCCGTCTTTTGGTATTGCCATGATATAAATATGGCAAGTATATTCTATTTCATGTGAAATCAGGAAATTTTTATATAGACTGATTACTTATAGTTCCTCGTCATTTATAGCTATGATCTTGCCGGCTTCACATGCTTCCAGACATAAACTTCTCATGGCAAGAGCTGTAGCAATATCTACTTTGCCAGATGAAATCTCTTCATCAGACAATGGATTCGGACTGACTGCATATATTCCATAATTCATTTCTACCAAGCCAAACATATCATCCATAACATATGTACTAAAATCCGGTGGGGTATTCAACAAATGGGAAATATTATCTAATGTTTCTTGTTTCAGTTTCTCTGGTTTGGCAGAATTATCATCTGATAATATAGTAGCTACATAATCACCGATTAATGCAAAACATTTCCTGTTATCATAATAATATCTAAAGTGTTCTATAGTTTTTTCTTCTGTTTCACTAAGGTTTCTTTGTACCATTTTGTGTATTTGCAATATAATATACCTCCTAAAGTCAACAACCTCGCAGCAGTCGCCAAATGTGCATGCAAGCACGCACACCTAGCTTGTTGCTCGCAGGAATCAATTTATCTTCATTTTAAAGCAAACTTTTTATTTTATCAACAAAATAAAAATTGTTTTTCTTACTATGAGTAAAACCTCCAAACTGATAGTATTATCTTACAATCCATTCTATTCCTTCCAGTTCATCCTCCAATGGCCGTCTAACCTCTGATACAAATTCTTCCGAACATGCTCCTATGGTAATAAAATTCTTTCTTGCTTCTTTAAGGCTCATACCGGTTGCACCATTTATATAATCAGCATCATATAAATTATCTAAATCATAAAACCAGCAACATACCGGACAATTGTCAAATTCACCCACCGGAGGACGGGCAAAGGTATAGTATCCACAACATGGACACTTATACCTTAACTTAGCAAAGCGCCATCGCATTTTTGAAGATATCACATATGTACAAATCGGCTCATTTAACAACTCATCCTCCCGTTGTTCACATGGATGTCCGCCATCTGTCCATAAAATAAGTTTTTCACCAACATTTCTATCCAAATCATACCTTATGGCTAGAGAGCATTCAAAAATTTCATCCGTATACATAGACTGCCATCCAGCAACATTAAATCTTCGTACATCTTCAAAAATAACCTCCAACGGCTCTGCAAACCATTCACTATTAAAAATAACTCTCAAGCACTTATCCCCTGAACCGCCAAAAAATACATCCTTTTTACTCACAAATGTTCCTGGCATAAATTCAAGTCCTACAATATATGCATCATGAAAACCCATTGTTTTCTTTAATAACGAATCTATATCCTCATTTGTATTCACATATGTCCAACTGCTCATAATTTGCACCAAGCCTCAAGCGAAAATGCTTGCATTTTCATTTGAGGCGCAAACACAAAGAGTGAAAGATGTGTGTTTGCATTTTATCCTTCCTTCTTTTTTCTTTCACCCTTCCTCCATGTAGATCATATTACTATTCTTATTTCCCATCCATGATATAAACACTTTTTGGAAAATGGA
The DNA here is from genome assembly GCA_029052995.1 of Lachnospiraceae bacterium. Classification (GTDB taxonomy): domain Bacteria; phylum Bacillota; class Clostridia; order Lachnospirales; family Lachnospiraceae; genus CAG-590. The sequence goes on from JAIDHZ010000193.1 coordinate 4,400, forward strand.
ATATTACTAATTTTATCACTTATTACACTTTTCACTTAGTATGACAACTACACCTTTTTAACACCAGCAATTTTTTATAAACCCCTTTGTCCAATATTTCTTTGGCAAAACCATTACGGTTTTAAACATATTGGGGGAGGCAATGACTGGTACAAAACTACCTTTAATCATTCCTCCCGGCAGATGTTTTCGAAATATCATTATCGTCGTAAAATATAAGATGGCTTGTGCCCCTTCTTTCAAATTAATTTTCATTTTTACATTAAATTGTCTCTCTTTTTCATCCGTAATACAATCCACAATTCCTTTTACATGCTCCGGAGCCTCATTTGTATTTTTATAACTAAAAAGCCATGTTCCAATTTCTCGAAGAACTGCCGGATTTCGAGCCAATCTATCATCTGTGCTATATAAAATCGCTGCCGGGCAGTTAATATACGGAGATTTCTGAAATAAGTAACTATTTGCCTGAACAATATAACCATAATAAATGGTTCCCATTTGAAACAAATGGTTCTGTTCTTCATATATAATTGATAAGTCATCGCCCTCCATCCAATATGGCTTTGGAAGCGACTTTTTCTGATAAGGATGTTTTACATATTTTTCTCTTATTATCTTTAATTCTTTTTCAAAGTCAAAAGGCTCTTCTTTTGATGGTAATACGTCTTCTATATTAAATGAACAACTCATTTTCACTTTTCCCCCTCTTTTTCTCCGATAATACATATTTTATAATTTCTGTTATCCTTCTTTCTTTTTCCTTCGTAATAATATGCATAAAAGGAAAACCGATCTAATGCCTGATATTGCTCTCTTGAAATTTGAAAAGGCTCGGAAAATAACAGCTCCGTTCCTCCTGATACCTGAATATAATATCTCACCTTTTTATATTTGCCATACCGGATTGATATATAGGGCACCACCGGCACCCGGTAAACTTCACATTTATGTATATTCATCATCTCTCTTTTCTGCTCATAATACGACTGAATCAGATAAGTTCCAACAATCAATATAGAAAACAAAATACCCCCTCCCAGTCCTGTTGCTATTAGAGCAGCCGGTCCCATATTGTCTATATTGAAAGAGAACATAGATAGAAGTTTAATCATTAAAAATCCACTCAACAAAAAGAATACAATACCTATGACCAGGAAATGGGACTTATTGGTATCCAGTTTAAGTTTTGCACAAAGTTTTTCTTTTTCTTCTATATCTAATAAAACTGCATTCGGTATTTTAGTAATGTATTTCCACGCCGAAAGCTGCCTTTCCGGATTCATCTCTGGCATCATTTCATAGATGTCTTTTTGAGAAAGCTTTCTGTTTTTTTTCTTCATAATCAGCTCCGTTCCCGAAATTACATTCGGATTACTCATTATTCTAACATATATCCTTTTACATAT
>JAIDHZ010000194.1 GCA_029052995.1 Lachnospiraceae bacterium
ATCAATCAGGATATCAAGGTTGGTGATATCGGCAGCAGCCAGAGCCTGAACAGGTATGCTTACTGTGAAGGGAATCCAGTGAGTTTGGTTGACCCGTTTGGGTTAAGCCCGCAGGGTAATACAGGCGGGACCATATGGGATATACTAAAAAGAGAGCTTAACATACATGATGTTCTTGGACTGGTAGGCATTATTCCTGTTATTGGAGTTGCTGCTGACCTGATAGATGCAGGAATCTACCTGAATGAAGGAGAGCCGCTGAAGGCGGCGTTGTCTATCGTATGTGCAATACCGGAGATAGGGGATATCATTGGTATCGTGCGCAAAGGCACGGAGCTTGCAAGAGTTGCGAAGGTGGTAAGCACTTCCATCCGGACGGCACAGAAATTTTACGTGACAGCGGCATCGGTGAGCGCAGCCCTTGATTTGGCAGGGGATGCAAAGCTGGAATACGCCGTAAACGGTGGAAACATGACATCATCTGTCAAAGCCAAAATAGGTGCGGCGGCACTAATGGCGGGTCTGGCGGCAGTATCGGGAAAAAGCATGATGAAGGATGTCAGACGAATGGCGAGAATGGCAGACATCCGTTTTAAGACAACCCGGCTTGAGATGTCAGATGCCGCATCGGGAAAGAAAATCCGGTACGGCGGCGTTGGAGGCTGTTTTGTAGCAGGAACGCTTGTAAATACGGCAGAAGGAGAGAAGAACATCGAAGAGGTTCAAGAGGGTGACTATGTTCTTGCGGAGAATCCGGAAACCGGAGAGCAGGGATACAGGAAAGTAGTCAGGACTTTTATCCGTGAGAAGTATACTATTATTCATGTCTTTATAGGCAGTGAGGAGATAGAGACTACAGAAGAGCATCCGTTCTATGTGGAAGGCGTTGGCTTTGTACCTGCCAGTGAGTTAAGGGCAGGGGATATCATCCGTACATCAGATGTAGAAAATCTTCCGATTGACAGGGTAGAGACAGAAGAACTGGAAGAACCGGTACTTGTATATAACTTTGAGGTGGAGGATTTCCATACATACTATGTGTCAGGTCTGGGTGTGCTGGTGCATAATACTTGTATGGTTGAGAGTGGTAGTACATCTATTAATCCTAATGAAATTAGATTCAGTCAAAGCTCGGTGAATGGTGCGAATGAGATAATTAATAGTATGAAAGCAAATGGTTGGAAGGGAGAAGCAATTGATGTTGTTACAATGGCAGATGGAAAATTAACTACTCTTGATAATACTAGAGTACTGGCAGCAAGATATGCGGGGATAGATGTACAAGCCAAAGTTCATGCATATGATGAATTATTGCCTGATAATTTGGTAGAAAGATTTACGACTCCCAAGGGAACACCTAAAACTTGGGGAGAAGCTGTATCTCTAAGAATAGGAAAGCAAAACAGTAAATATAGGAGTTTATACCCGCAAGGGTCAAACATAACAGGATGGAGTGGAAATTAAATATGCTAAAATTGATTAATAAAAATAATTTGCCAGAAAAGTTTGAATATCCAGAAGCAATTCATAAGTTACTGGAGTGCAATTTGATTAATTTTGATGTGTGGTATTTTATGGATGGAATTGATGCAAAGCTGCGTTTAGATGGACTTAGAGAGAGGTATCCCAATAGAAATCTAATACCTTTTGCAAGGCGAGGAGATTGTGATGACATAGCCTGTTTTGAAGTTGGGCAAGGAGAAAAGGTATATGTAATTCATGATTTTGCTTCAAATGGATATGAGCAAAGAGAACAGTTTGATTCTATTTGGGATTGGCTTAAATATGTTATCAATATCATGATAGATTATGAGATGATGGAGGGAATATGCTAAACTATATCGAACTAAGCAAAGAAATATCTTATGCACTTCGCCATGCTCAATGGGAATATGAATTGGAAATGGATGAAGAAGGCTGGGTGCCAGTAGAGCAATTATTGGATGCTTTGCATAAGGAGGAGAAGTGGAGAAATGTCTCTGAAAACGATTTAATTATAATGATTCAAAAATCAGAAAAGAAAAGACACGAGATTTCCAATGGAAAAATAAAAGCTTATTATGGACATTCTATTCCAATTAGGATTGCAAAAGAGGAAAAAGTGCCACCAGAGGTATTGTATCATGGAACAGCTAGAAGATTTTTAAATTCTATTATGGAAAAAGGTTTGTTACCTAAAGGAAGGCAATATGTTCATTTGTCACAGGATGTTGAAACTGCATATAGTGTCGGTATGAGACATGATATAAAACCTTGCATGTTGAAAATTGATGCTAAACAGGCATGGAAAGATGGTATAATATTTTATTACGGAAATGAAAAAGTTTGGTTGGCTGATGAAATACCAAGTAAATATATAATGGAGATGTAATGTTTTTAGGTTAGTAGTCGCAAAATAGATATAATTTTTCTAAAACCGACATGATAAATAATAAAAACCAAGGAAAGGTTATACTATCATTATGACAATAGCGGTTTGACTATGGAATTTATGGTGAACTATTAAGTGAAGTCAAAAATAAGATAAGAGTCCTGTTTAACGGAAGTTACGGTGTTAAATGTTCCGGTTTAGCCATAACCACAGTTTTGCGGGCAAGGGACCATTTACATAAATACTTTGGAATAGCACATACCCTAATGGAAAGCTCAATTATGCCGTTGACACGGCAGGGAACAGGACGGCCTACAGCTATGACGAGCTTAGCAACATGACCTACGGTCCGGTGGACGGCAGGATGCAGGAATTAACCTATGACTGCAGAAACCGTCTTGTGGAAGCGGGCGGGATAACCTATACCTACGATGCGCAAAATACCCGCACTGCCACAACGGAGGACGGGCTTACTACTGAATATGTAACGGATACGGGCGGTTCCTTAAGCCGGATGATTACCGCTTATGAGGCAGACAATACGGAAACTCTGTATTACTACGGTGCGGAAGGGCTTGCGGCGCAGTATAATACGGGAACAGGGGAGTACTACGCATACCATTATGACAACAT
>JAIDHZ010000195.1 GCA_029052995.1 Lachnospiraceae bacterium
TTTTAGAATATCCGGCTGCACAGCCTGAATAATCTGGCGCAGCTTTAGAAAATCTGGCTGCACAGCCTGAAAAATCCGGTGTAGCTTTAGAAAACCCTACTGCACAGCCTAAAAATTCTGGTGAGGCTTTAAATAATACCGTTACTCAGCCGGAATATTCTAATAAAGTTTTAGAAAAACCTGCTAATGAACCACAAAATTCAGGTATTATGGAAGACAGAATGATAAATAGTGAAGTGGAAGAATATAAAACTCAAGTAAGGCAGACAGATGGGGAAAAAGCATCAGCAAAGCTTAACAATCCGCAAATCATAAAAGAGGAGTTAACCGAAGCAGGGCAAATTGAAAAGGGAAGGGAACAGACCAGTATTCCCAAATCATTTTTGCAGGGACTTGAGCATTCTTTGCAAAAGGCAGGGATTCCTGATGAACAGATAAAAAATATGTTTCAAAGCAGCAACAGTCATGAAGAATTACTAAGGCAGATTACACAGTCGCTTAGCAGTCTTAATGGCAATGAGACTGCAATAAGAGCAATATTAGAGTCATCTGAATATAGGAAGCTCGTATCCGATATTATTAAGAATAATTGGGCAATTAATCCAAAGTCGATGAAGGATCCTAAGGAAATAGATGAGCTGTATAGCAGAATTTTGAAGCATAGTAAGGCATTTGAAGAGGCAGTTGCGGCAAAGGGAGGCGATACAAGGGAATTTAGCGAAAATTCCCGGAATATGCGGCAGAATATGAAGTTTATCGAAGACCTTAACCAGCAAATGATTTATGCACAAATGCCGCTGAAATTGTCAAACCGGAACGCTAATTCAGAGCTTTATGTTTACGCAGATAAAAGAAAGCTGATGAAGAAAAAAGACGGAATCAGTGTAATGCTGCATTTGGACATGGATAATCTTGGTACTACAGATATCAAAGTTACACTGACGGGGAGCAACGTAAATGCCAGATTCTATCTGAATGATCAGGAAAGCGTCGATATTGTTGCAAATAATATGACAGAGCTTGAAAAACAACTGGCTGACAGAGGTTTTTCCCTTACCAATGAGGTTATAAAGCGGGAACCTCAGCAGTCGGTAAATCAGGTTGTGGATGAGATAATTGACGAAAATGCAGAGAGGAGTATTAAGAGATACACCTTTGATGCGAGAATGTAATGGGGGAAATGATATGGAAAATGATAAAAATCCCAATAAGAAAAGAAAAGCAGTGGCACTTTCCTATGATCCATCCAATCAGGCACCACAGGTAATTGCGTCCGGACAGGGGGCGGTTGCAGACCGCATTATTGAAAAAGCAAAGGAGGCAGATGTTGCAACCTATAAAGATGAGGGGCTGGCTGATACACTGTTAAAGCTTGAAATTGGTGATATGATTCCTCCTGAGCTTTATGGTGTGGTTGCAGAAATCCTCATATATGTTGATAAGATGGATAAGATTAAGAGTAAGTTAAAAAAGCGTTAATTATTTTGTCAAAAGCTTATAAAATATATGTTTTGGATAACGGGAGAGGTATAATATCTTAGTATGCGTAAAAATAAGCGTCAAATCGGTGCAAAATATGAGAATATGGCAGCTGAGTATTTAAGAAAAAAAGGTTACCGGATTATAGAGAAAAACTTCAGGTGCCATTACGGAGAAATAGATCTCATTGTCAGGGATGAGGATAATACACTTATATTTGTTGAGATTAAGTACCGTGCTTCAGAAGCTTTTGGTGACCCGTTAGAGGCAGTTGATATGAGAAAACAGAAAAGAATCAGCCGTACAGCGCTTTATTATTATACATATCATAGTTATGCAGAAAATATTCCCTGCCGGTTTGATGTAATTGCAATTTATGGGGATGGAAATATAACGCATATCGAAAATGCATTTGAATTTTTGATGTAAAAGGGAGATATAATATGGACTTAAAATATATAAATGGCAATAAAACCTGTAATATTAATGAGAAGCTTGGTGTAACCTACATTACATTTCCAAAGCTTTCAAAATATGATGAGGATATGCTGCATGGATTTTCCACGAGACTGGGCGGAGTTTCAAAAAATTATCTTGCATCTATGAATTTAAGTTTTACAAGGGGAGATGACAATGAGTCTGTGATTGAGAATCACAGGCGGTTTGCTGCTGCACTTGGATATGATGAAAACAAGCTTGTATTTTCAGATCAGGTACATATGACACATTTTCATAAGGTGACAAAACAAGACGCAGGGAAAGGGATTATAAAGGAAAGTGATATATTGGAAATTGACGGGTTAGTGACCAATGAGCCAGGCATTCCGATAATTACCTTTTATGCAGACTGTGTTCCCTTATTTTTCTACTGTCTATTAAAACAATCAGACTATGAAGAAGAAATCTAAGGTGTAGATA
>JAIDHZ010000196.1 GCA_029052995.1 Lachnospiraceae bacterium
TTCATGCTGTCTGCCTGCTCTGCCGCATCCTCCAATTCCCATGTAATAAGAGTAGACAGGATGTCAATTCCCTGCTTCAGATTTTGTGCTTTACCTCTTGCCAATGTAATATCCCTAAGTTTCTTCTGCATTTTAGGGATAAATGCTATAATCATCGATAGCAAAAGTCCCAGAACAGGAAATGTTTTCCCAAACAAATACACAATTTTATCCGTAGTCAGAACCTCACTTAAACTGCGAAACCACAACAATACAGCCGCTAATTTACACGCAGCTCCTAATCCATACAATATGGATTCCAAAGTTAACACATTTCCTGTAGGCAGTACGGTAATCACTGTAATACCCTGATGGCTGAATGCCGGATTTATCAATGCCGTCACAAGCATAAGAAAAAAAAGACCGGTCAGGCTCTTTCCTGACCGCTTGACACCAAACAGCTGCAATGTGTATCCAAGGGCACCCACTAGACTAATACCCAGAAAAACTGGATGATTTAAAAACATCGTAAATCCTATTACAGTTGTGAAATATATAAAATTACATACCGGATGATACTGTTTCATGGCTATTCCTCAACATATATTCCCGCATCTTTTCCAAAACTGCAGCTGTATATCCATTTGATTTCATCTCCTTCAGATACCTTATATGCTGAGCAGCTGCATCCTGGAAACTTATTATTAACACAATACATCCATCCCGCAGAGGAGCCTGCGTCAAATTCATAAATATTGCCTATTCCTTCTACATAATAGGTCTTATATGCAGGAGAAAAGCTATACTCAAATTGAATTTTATTGTTTCCGGTCGCCTGTTTTAATACATCAAATACAGAACTGCCCTTTTTGACCGTAACTGGAACAGCATCTAAAAGTATCCCATCTTCCGGCACCAGTTTTTTCTTTGCATCATTTAACTTATCAGTATGTCCTAACAATGCCTCACAGGAAACGGAAAGGGTACAGACCACTGTTTTTTGATCATCACTATTTTCTTCCGGCTTTGCTGATTCCTGCTTTTGCTCATTACTGTTTTCCTTTGAATTATTATTTCCACTTTCGGTTGTCTTTTTTTTCTTATTATTTTCTTTACTGCTGCTTTTCTTTGATTTTTTGTTATTTTTTTTGCTTGCCCTATCTGTTGCTTTTGACGCATTTTTTTGTGCAACTTTACTATCTTGTAAATTTTTCCCTTTTGGGGACGGGGTATCAGAAGAACGCCCAATCTGTTTTATATTCATTACAATCTGTACAAAGGGATTTGTACTTTCCTGCTCTTCCTCTGTGGCATTTTGTTCTACGGTTTCCCTGTCTGATGCGGTACCTTTTTCGGATTCATTATTATCATTTACCAAATCCTTCAAAGTATCTGCATCCGAATTTTCCGATCTGCCTTCATAATCCTGCATAACAGCATCCGAATTTTCCAAGTTTCCTCCATATAGGAAACTCAAACCCAGCAGACCCATAATGCAGCATGCAAAAATGATTTTTTTCCATACAGATGAATTCACTCTGACACCCCCTTCCCGCTATTTTACACGGATTTTCTTCTTTCCTGACCACTTGCTGTAAACTGTGTATTTTCTTCCGTTTACCGTACTGGTCTTATAAGTTCTTAACCTGACATAAAATATCTTGTTTGACTTCAAAGACTTTTTCACTGTATTGCCGGTATTTTTCTTAGAAATTTTATATGACCGTGTCTTTGACTTCTTAAAATCGGATTTGCTGCTTACCTCAAGCTGGTAACCATTAATACCACTTTTTTTCTTCCATGTCACCTTAATCTGTTTCTTCTTGGGAGAAGTTACCTTTTTAATATTAGGCGTTGCAGGTAACTTTATAAACATTGGTAACGCATCCGTCATATCATATAAGTCATTGGATTTATTTTTTAAACGGTCATAGGAAACCAATGCATACGCAGCCTGATTGCAATCTATTAAAAGATTCATGCCCTCCATGTAGATACCTCCATCTTCCTTTGCATAGGAAAGAAGACCGTCTAATGCCGATTTACCGTTCTTTATAAAACGTATATCCTGTTCCGTATCAATGCCAAGACTTGACAACGCACAGAGCACCTGGGCTGTGGAGCATACCCTGTCATCATATTCGCCCCCAAATGTACCATCACTATTCTGATACTTGGATAAATATGCTAATGATTTATCAACAAGAGACTTCACATTCTTGTTAGTTTTATAATAAGGAGCTAACGCCTGCAGTGCCATTCCCATGCTGTCATAATAGATATATGTAATACCTCCCCATTCACCCCCCAGAGTTCCTGTATCCTTATCAAAATATGAGAGTATCAGATTTACAAGATTTTCCCTGGTTGTCTGTGCTGCCCCTGCCGATTCCGGTATCTTGTAATCCTTTGTATCCAGTGCAAGGAGTACATAAACCGGAGTTGTAACATAGTCCTTAGGAATTGCACTATAATCAGATAAAGGCTGTAACAAATTCTTACCTGCCACATTAGTCGGATCGGCACCCATGGCGGTCAGGGTAATTATTGCCTTTGCATTATTTCCAACGGAACCCAGGTCTGGGCTGTTGTTTTTTTTCACTGTATCATATACAGAATCATAATATGCACGATACCAGTTTACATCCGTCTTACCGGCTCTCGCATTTGCCATGACTGCCCAGTCATTTTCATCTCCTACGGCTGGTTTTGCAACACTTTTTTTCAAATAGTTAGTTACACCTGTAAGCTGTTTTGAATAAGACGTACCGGACGCCTTTGCATCTGCTGTAAGCTTTGTTCCTGGAGAAATAAGGCTCAATACCATCACAAGTATCAGCAGCCAGGAAATGTTACGTGTTTTTTGTTGTTTCATTCTTCCACCTTTCCTTTCTTCTCCGCCAAGTTTTGTTTTTTTAATATTTTTCTTTGCGCATTTCTTGCTCTTTTTGCCTGGATTCTTTTTTCCTTTCTACGGTCTGACCTGCTCTCATCTCTCGGCTCCTTTACCCCTGCGGCTTCTAATGCCCGGGGCCATGGTCCAAAATAAGATTTAATCATTGTCACTTCCATTTCAGAAAAATCCGACTTCTTAGGATATCGCCCTGTTGTTTCCGTTTTGCGCTGTAAAATTTTAATACAATCCTGCCTTGTCATTCGCAAATTATGCTCCTTTTTTCATAGTCAATAACCCCACATCATGCGGCATTGATATTGACCCATTGCATACAAAAATTGCGCTCTGCTTTACGTGAAAGCAAAACGCAACAAAAAGACGTTTATCACTTTTCCTTCACCCAAAAGTCAAAAAATGCAATGAAATATGCGAGTATTCTGACTGAAAGGTAATATGCTGATAAATCATACTCCTTAACACAGTAATGGCGGTTGCACCGGATTCTCACCGAATTTCCCTCTAATCTGTAATATCCCATTTCAGTAATAAATTTTTTATTCATTATAGGTATCATGGTTGTTTACAGAGCAATATTTCATTTATTCAATTGCATTCTTATTGTATAAACAAAAAGAGAAAAAGTCAATATGAATCCGATTCTTACATCACAATCCTTAATCTTTTTTCTTTTTGTTCATAAAAAAACTAACTGTACCAGCTATTGCCAGTATAAAGACTATTACAATTGCAATAACCATTGCAGTCTTTTGATTTTTACTATCATATCTGCCCCTAGCAATAGCTACTGCATGCTCACCATTGGAATCTGTAATAACCTGACTATCTCCACTCCTAACATTATCTGCCAGTACTACATCTCCTCCTGTCGAAATCACTTCATCATCCTGTACCCGGTCAGGCTGTTCCTCTTTCTCTGAATTTTCTTTACTGTCTGATTTCCCTTGATTCCCCTCTATCACTTTTGTCTCTTCCTGCTTTCCCGGCTTTTCTTTCTTTGGATGTTCAGTCTGCTTCTCTGTTGTCACTTCAGTTGCTGCCTCGGTAGATGCAGCCTCATTGTCATCGCTTTGATTTCCCTCTGTCGTAATCCCCAGCTCTTCATTAAATTTACCATCTAAATAATCCTGATAAGCCTGTGCGGCACCACCATAATCCGGTGAATAGCCATGAGCAGAAAGCCACGCCTTTGCCTGTGCCTTTTCTTCTTCTGTATATGCATAGGATGTAACAGAAACCGAAAACACTAATGCAACAAGAATAGCGGTCACTAAAATAATTTTTCTTCCAATATTTTTCATAATATTATTCTCCTATACATTGATTCCCGCATAAACAAAATTACTTATAATTTATATTACATATTCTATAACAGATGTGCGCGAAGCTCAGCGCCATCCATTGCGGATAAATATGCCGGTGCAATATCAAATACCGTCTTACAACCATATGCGCCCTCTTTCGCAAGGCGATGTGCCGCTCTTGCATAAGCAACAATAACACAAGCCGTAAATTCCGGATTCGAATCTAATTTTATACTGTATTCAATCACATGATTGTTTTCTAATCTCCATCCAGTCTTACCTGAACGGATTACGAAACCACCATGAGGAATTCCACTATGTTCCCTCTTTAACTCTTCTTCACTGATAAAATGTACGGTTGTATCATAATCTTCAAAATAATTTGGCATTGTAACAATAGCATTTTCCACCTCTGCCTCATCGGCACCTTCTTCCAATACAACAAAGCACTCCCGCAGATGTTTTTCCCTTGTACTAAGCTCCGGATTCTCGCCTGCACGAACGGATTCTAATGCGGCTTCAATAGGAATGGTATACTGCTTTGCATCCTTTACCCCTTCAATTCTACGAACCGCATCAGAATGCCCCTGACTTATGCCCTTGCCCCAAAATGTATAATCCTTCCCATTTGGCATAATGGCATTTGCATACATTCTGTTTAATGAAAACATACCGGGGTCCCATCCAACGGATATAATTCCCACAGTCTTTGCATCCCTTGCTGCTGCATCGACATTTGCAAAATGCTCGGGGATTTTGGCATGGGTATCAAAGCTGTCCACAATATTGAACATCGCTGCCAGCTTTGGTGACTGCTCTGGTAAATCTGTGGCACTACCCCCACACATAATCATCACATCAATTTTATCTTTCCATTGTTCTACATCTGCAACACTGCATACAGCCGCAGAACCTGTAAGCGGCTTTACCGCAGCAGGATCTCTTCTTGTAAATACTGCCACTAATTCCATATCCTCGTTCTGTCTCACAGCACATTCAATGCCCTTGCCCAAATTACCATAACCATAAATTCCAATTCTAATGCTCATTTTCTGTCTCCTCTTTATTACATTTCATATATTTATTCAGCCCAAAGATTCTCAGGATACACACACTTCTCAATCAAGT
>JAIDHZ010000197.1 GCA_029052995.1 Lachnospiraceae bacterium
GGTATATGGGCGTGTTAAAAAAATATCCAGCATTCTTGACAAAATGCAAAAAAAGAATATTGCAATCGAAGAGATTGATGACAGAATTTCTGATATGGCAGGCATTCGTATAATCTGCCAGTTTGTGGAGGATATTGAAAAAGTAGTTGAGATAATTCACAACAGGACGGATATGGAGGTTGTGAAGGAAAAAGATTACATTACAAATATGAAGCCAAGTGGTTATCAGAGTTATCATATGATTATTTATTATGATGTATATACCCTTGACGGAACGAAAAGAATTCAGGCTGAGATTCAGGTTCGTACTCTTGCAATGAACTTTTGGGCAACCATAGAGCATTCTTTGCAGTATAAGTACAAAGGCAATATGCCGGAGCATATTAAAGCTAAGCTGTTAAAAGCCTCAGACGCAATTATTACTCTTGACGAGGAAATGGGTACGGTCCGGGATGAGATTATGGATGCCCAAAATATTTTTCAGTTTAAAGCTACACTTGTTTCTGATATTTTGATTAATATTCAGAATTTGTTTAAGGTTGCCAGCAAACGTGAGGTCTTAAAAATCCAAGATGAGTTTTATAAAGTGTATGAAACCGAAAATCTGGAACAGTTAGAACGTTTCTCAAAGCAGCTTGATATCATTTCAGAGGGTTATAAAGCACAAAGCTTACAATAGAGGATAATAGAATGGAATTACCAGTTGCATTTAAACAGAAAATGAAAGAGATGTTAGGGGCAGATTTCGAAAATTATCTTGCCTCTTTTTTTCGTGAAACAAACCAGGGACTCAGGGTAAACACTTCAAAATTAACGGCAGAGCAATTTCTTGGAATTTCTCCGTTTGAAGTTAAACAGGTTCCCTGGTGTCCTAATGGGTTTTATTATGAAAAAACAGAAAAACCGGCAAAGCATCCATATTATTTTGCAGGTCTATATTATATACAGGAACCTTCTGCGATGACCACAGCAAGTTTTTTGCCGATAGATGAGGGGGATGTGGTTTTGGATTTATGTGCGGCGCCGGGGGGGAAGTCAACAGAGCTGGCAGCAAAGCTTAATGGAACAGGACTCTTAGTTTCAAATGATATTAGTAATTCCCGGGCAAAGGCATTGCTTAAAAATATCGAAGTTTTTGGTGCAGGAAATGTATTGGTGACCAGTGAAGCACCACATATTCTTGCAAAACGCTTTCCTTATTTTTTTGATAAAATATTAATAGATGCACCATGTTCAGGAGAAGGTATGTTTCGAAAACAGAGTAACATGGTAAAGGCGTGGGAAAGCAACGGAGTGGACTTGTTTGTAAGTCTGCAGCGTTCTATTTTGAAAGAAGCAGTTACCATGTTAAAACCCGGCGGGATGTTGATTTATTCCACTTGTACATTTTCTAAAGAGGAAAACGAACAGGCTGTTGAATATCTGTTATCCTTGGATAATAATCTGCATTTGGCTGATTTACCGATGTTTGATGGATTTGACAAGGGGCATCCGGAATGGGGACTGTCCAATAATGCTAAACTTGAAAACTGCAGACGTTTGTGGCCCCATAGAATTGAAGGAGAAGGACATTTTGTTGCTTTGGTTCAAAAAGAAGATAATCCGGAATACCAAACGAAACAAACGATTATGCCTTTTGTATTTTCAAAAGAAAGACTTTCAAAAGAAGCGCTTGAATTTATAAAATCAATAGATTATCCCTTTGATATGTCCCGAATCGACATACAAAAAGAACGGGTTTTTTATATACCGGATAAGATGCCGGACGTGAAAGGGCTTCGCATTTTAAGATGTGGATTGTATATGGGTGATATGAAAAAGAACCGGTTTGAACCAAGTCAGTCACTTGCCATGTTTTTGCGGGCCAAGCAGTTTCCAAATGTATTTGATATGTCTGTATCTGATGAACGTGTTGTAAAATATTTAAAGGGTGAGACCATTATTTTATCGGATGAAGAGGAGAAAGGCTGTCAGGATGGATTCTGCCTTATTTGTGTAGATGGATTTTCGCTTGGATTTGGCAAGCTTTCAAATGGAACAATGAAAAATAAGTATTTACCCGGATGGCGCTGGATGTAAAAGAGCAGACAGTCGTGTACTATACTTCAAAACATCTTTCTAAGAATATTGATTGTAGAAAAGTAGTAACAGGAGTTTTATATGCAGCAGATTATAATTGACGAAGAGACAGAGGGACAAAGACTGAATAAGCTTCTTGGAAAATACCTGGATGCAGCCCCACAGAGCTTTCTTTACAAAATGTTTAGGAAAAAGAATATAAAGTATAATCATAAAAGGGCAACAGGAAACGAGATTGTACATAAAGGTGATGTGGTTGATATTTTTATGTCAGACGATACAATTAAAAACTTTCAAAAGGGTGGAACACTCCACGGAGATAGTAATGCGTTATCCGATGTGCAGATTTTATTTGAAAATGAGGATGTCCTTATTATAAATAAACCGGCAGGAATGCTTTCCCAAAAGGCAGAAGCCGGGGATTATTCTTTAAACGAACGGATTGTAGATTATTATCATTCAAGGGAAAATTACAGCACAATTTTTACACCTTCTGTCTGTAACCGGTTAGACCGAAATACCAGCGGCATCATATTAGCGGGGATGTCATTAAAAGGTACGAGAGAATTATCACATATGCTGAAAGAACGGGAGCTTGATAAATATTATCTGACTATTGTATATGGTATAGTTTGTAAAAGTGAAACGATTAAGGGTTTTTTGGCAAAAAAACAAAACCATAATCAGGTTGTAATATATAAAAGTTTAGATGAGGCAGGAAAAAACGGTGAGGATCATCCGGCATTTATTGAGACAAGATATGAGCCCATTATAACGGGGAAGTTCCGGGATATGCATTTTTCGCTGTTAAAAGTAAAGCTGATTACCGGTAAAACCCATCAAATCCGAGCGCATTTGGATTCCATTGGTCATCCTGTTATTGGTGACGGCAAATATGGAATGAAAAGTGTAAATGCGGTTATGAAGCGTGAATTCGGGCTGAAAAATCAACTATTGCATGCATATAATTTAACATTTCCGGAAAAGAACTGTGGATTGGAAGAATTATCAGGAAAGCATATATATGCAGGGTTACCGGAAGCTTTTTATGAAATAGGTGTAAAGCTGTTTGGTAAAGAAGGTTTGGAAAAATTTATTATACAAGGGGAAGAGGCATAATGGCGACATGGAATTCCAGAGGATTACGTGGTTCCGGCTTTGAGGAACTCATCAATATGACAAATGAGATTTATACAGAAAAAGGGCTTGCCCTTGTGCAGAAGATACCAACACCCATTACGCCGATAGAGATTGATAAGGAATCAAGGCATATAACCTTGGCCTATTTTGAAAAAGATTCTACAGTGGATTATATTGGTGTAGTACAGTCTGTTCCAATATGCTTTGATGCAAAAGAGTGCCATACAGACACATTTCCAATGCGAAATATTCACGATCATCAGATTAGGTTTATGGAACAGTTTGAAGCACAGGGAGGAATCAGTTTTTTATTAATATATTTTACTGTGAGGGGAGAATACTATTATCTGCCTTTCAGGGTATTAAAGCAGTATGTTGACCGGATTAATCATGGACATCCAAAGAATTTTAAGTATAGTGAACTAGATGATAAATATTTTATTAAATCGGAAGGACCTGTTATAGTACACTATTTAGAGGGTGTTAATACAGATTTGGTGGAGCGGAAGCAGAAAAGTACTGAATAATTATGGATTTATTTTCGGCAAAACTTGAATATTTGCCGGCAATCTGCTATGATACCAATGAAATATTGTGATAAAAACCATATTTTATATATAAGGGAGAATAATAATGGCAAAGATTATATTAACTGGTGACAGGCCAACCGGCAGGCTGCACGTAGGGCACTATGTTGGTTCTTTGAAGAGAAGGGTGGAATTACAAAATTCCGGTGAATACGATAAAATTTATATTATGATTGCAGATGCACAGGCATTAACTGATAATGCAGATAATCCTGACAAGGTAAGAGATAATATAATAGAGGTTGCACTTGATTATCTTGCGTGTGGTCTGGACCCTTTAAAATCTACCATGTTTATCCAGTCCCAGATTCCACAGCTTACCGAGCTTAGTTTTTACTATATGAATCTTGTAACTGTATCCAGGCTGCAGCGTAATCCGACTGTAAAAAATGAGATTAAGATGCGGAATTTTGAGGCAAGCATTCCTGTAGGTTTTTTTACTTATCCAATAAGCCAGGCTGCCGATATTACAGCGTTTCAGGCTACAACTGTTCCTGTTGGTGAAGATCAGATGCCGATGCTTGAACAGACAAAGGAAATTGTACATAAATTTAACACAGTATATGGAGAGGCTTTAACTGACCCGTCCATTTTATTGCCTGAAAATGAAGCTTGTATGCGTTTGCCGGGAATTGACGGTAAGTCAAAAATGAGTAAGTCTCTTGGCAACTGTATTTATCTGTCAGAGGAGCCGGAAGAAATTAAGAAAAAAGTTATGAGCATGTATACTGATCCTGATCATATTAAGATTACAGATCCGGGGAAATTAGAAGGTAATACGGTATTTACCTACCTTGATGCTTTTTGTAAGCAGGAGCATTTTGAGCGTTATCTTCCGGATTATGCCAATTTAGATGAATTAAAGGCACATTATACAAAGGGCGGGCTTGGAGATGTAAAGGTAAAGAAATTCCTTAACAATGTATTGCAGGAAGAACTGGAACCAATCAGGAACCGCCGCAGGGAATATGAAAAGGATATTGCTTATGTATATAATATGCTGAAAAAGGGCAGTGAAGAGGCTGAAAAAGTGGCACAAAAAACATTGGATGATGTGAAGGCAGCCATGCGTATTAACTATTTTGATGATGAGGAATTAATTGCCAGGCATATTGCAAAATACCAGAACAGTTAAAAGGAGAATTAAGGATGGAAAAACTGTTACATACTCCTGAAGGAGTCAGAGACATTTATGACAATGAGTTAAAATGCAGGCGTAAAGTGCTTTCCAAGATGCATCATGTATTGTCTTTGTACAGTTATAATGATATAAAGACGCCTACCTTTGAGTTTTTTGATATTTTTAACAGGGACAAAGGTTCAGCAGTTTCTAACGAAATGTATAAGTTGTTTGACAGGAACAATAACACCATAGTATTACGTCCGGATATGACACCGAGCATTGCCCGTTGTGTTGCAAAATATTATGCCGGGGAAGATTTGCCCATTCGTCTCTGCTATGAGGGCAATACTTTTCTTAATACCCCTAATCATCAGGGAAAATTAAATGAGATTACTCAGCTTGGGGCAGAGCTGATTAATGATGATTCCTCAGCATCAGATGCAGAAGTGATTTCTACGATTATTGACTGTTTTTTGGCTTCGGGCCTTAGGGATTTTCAGATTGAGATTGGCGAAGTGGATTTCTTTAAGGGGATATTGGAAGAGGCGAAGTTAAGCAAAACGGCCGGCAATGAGATTCGCAAATATATTAACAACCGTAATTTTTTCGGTTTGGAATCTCTGATGAAAGAGTTTTCCCTAGCAGAAAATGTTAAAAAGGTTTTGTTAAGCTTTGACAGCCTTTTTGGAGGCTCAGATATGCTTATAAAAGCAAAAGACCTTGTTTCGAATCAGACCTCACTTGATGCTATTGAACGGTTAGAAAAGGTTTATAAAGCTTTATCCTATTCCGGATATGAAAAATATATAAGTTTTGATTTTTCGCTTCTCAGCCGTTATGAGTACTATACAGGCATTGTTTTTCGCGGTTATACTTACGGAACCGGTGATGCGGTTGTAAAGGGTGGAAGATATAATAATCTGCTTAAACAGTATGGAAAGGATGCTCCGGCCATTGGATTTGCATTTTATATTGATGATTTGATGATGGCAATTACAAGACAGCACATTGAAGTGGATGTTGATAATTCAGACAGTATTATTTTATATGAAATTGAACAGCAATGCCAGGCAGTCAGGCTGGCAAATCAGCTGCGTTCTTCAGAAAGAAAGATTGAACTTATTCGCAAATCAAAGAAAAAAGAAGTTGATGATTATGTAGAATACGGAAAGATGCATCATTTTTCAGGTATGTTTTTCCTGACATCAGATACAACTGTAGATGTGTATGATTTTGTTTTAAATGAACAGAGAAACGCAGACATTTCAGAGATTAATTTTTCCGTGAAATAGAAGCTATGGAGGATGACATGAGATATATTACATTTGCACTGGCAAAGGGAAGACTGGCAAAGAAAACCCTCGGATATCTTGAACAAATCGGAATCACCTGTGATGAGATGAAGGACCCGGATACAAGAAAACTGATTTTTACAAATGAAGAGTTAAAATTACGATTTTTCCTTGCAAAAGCCGGTGATGTTCCAACATATGTAGAATATGGCGCTGCCGATATCGGTGTGGTGGGTAAGGATACAATTTTGGAAGAAGAAAGAGATAATCTTTATGAAGTATTGGATTTAGGTTTTGGAAAATGCCGTATGTGTGTCTGCGGTCCGGCACATGCAAGAGAGATTTTGCAGAAAAACGAAATTATTCGTGTTGCAAGCAAGTATCCTAATATTGCAAAGGATTATTTCTATACAAAGAAAAATCAGACAGTTGAAATTATTAAGCTGAATGGTTCGGTGGAGCTGGCTCCCATAGTGGATTTATCTGATGTGATTGTGGATATTGTTGAAACCGGTACTACATTAAAGGAAAACGGACTGGAAGTGCTTGAAGAGGTATGTCAGCTATCCTGCCGCATGGTCGTAAACAGGGTAAGTCTCAAAATGGAACAGGAACGGATTATGAAGATCGTTAATGATTTAAAACAGCTTATTTATGACATGTAGGACGGAGGAAGTGATAAAACTATGAGAATTGTAAAATTAACTGACGATACAAAGAAAAATCTTTTAAATGATTTATTAAAGAGAAGTCCCAACAATTATACGGAATATTCAGATACGGTACAAAAAATTGTAGATGATGTAAGGAAAAATGGTAATCAGGCATTATTTGAGTACACAAAAAAATTTGATAAAGCAGATATTAATGAAGATAATATTCTTGTGACAAAGGAAGAGATTGAAGAAGCCTATAATGAGGTGGATTCTCATTTAGTCGAGGTTATAAGGAAGTCTCTTGCTAATATTCGTTCCTATCATGAGAAACAGAAGCAGTATAGCTGGTTTGATACTACGGAAGATGGAACCATGTTAGGGCAGAAGGTAATTGCACTGGATTTTGTTGGTGTATATGTACCAGGTGGAAAGGCTGTTTATCCGTCCTCTGTTTTGATGAATCTTGTACCTGCAAAGGTAGCGGGTGTTAAAAATATTGTTATGACAACACCATGCAATGCAGAAGGAAAGGTGTGCCCGACAACACTTGTAGCAGCAAACGAGGCAGGAATAAATACAATTTATAAAGCTGGCGGGGCACAGGCAATCGCTGCCCTCGCTTTTGGAACAGAGTCAATTCCCAAGGTTGATAAGATTGTGGGACCGGGTAATATTTTTGTCGCTCTTGCCAAGCGTGCGGTATATGGATATGTAAGCATTGACTCCATTGCAGGACCTTCTGAAATTATGGTACTCGCTGACGAAAGTGCTAATCCGAGGTTTGTGGCAGCAGATTTACTTTCTCAGGCAGAGCATGATGAATTAGCTTCGGCTATATTAGTAACGACTTCAATGGAATTAGCACAGTCAGTTTCTGAAGAAGTAGATAAATTTATCTCTGAACTTTCAAGACAGGAAATTATATCAAAATCCATCGAAAATTATGGATATATATTAGTTGCAGAAAATATGGAATCCGCTATTTCCGCAGCAAATGATATTGCCAGTGAACATTTAGAGATTGTTACAAAGAATCCTTTTGAAGTGATGATGAAAATAAGGAATGCCGGTGCTATTTTTATTGGAGAATACAGTTCTGAACCACTGGGGGATTATTTTGCCGGTCCCAATCATGTATTGCCGACAAATGGTACGGCAAAATTCTTTTCTCCGCTTAGCGTAGATGATTTTGTATAGAAATCCAGCATCATTTATTATTCAAAAGAAGCCTTAGAACCGGTATCACAGGACATAATTGATTTTGCAGAAAGTGAACAGCTTACTGCCCATGCCAATTCGATTAAAGTTCGTTTTGAGTAGCATGCTTATATTACTAGTAGAATTATGCTTATAGACGAATTAAATGGTATATACAAATAACATATATTGGGGAGGGTAACATGGAAGAAAAAACGCAGTTTGCGGTGTTGATTGATGCAGATAATATCAGTGCGAAATATGCACCTGTTATATTTGATGAATTAGAAAAATATGGGTATGCCTCCTGTAGAAGGATTTATGGGAACTGGTCTAAGGGAACCGGCTGGAAAGAGGAAATCTTATTGGAGCATTCCATTATTCCGATTCAGCAGTTTTCCTATACATTAGGGAAAAATTCCACGGATATGGCAATGGTGATTGATGCTATGGATTTGCTTTACCAGAACAAGGTGGATGGATTTTGTCTTGTTACCAGTGACAGTGATTTTACAAGACTTGCCATGCGTCTTCGCGAAGAGAATAAGTATATCATCGGTATGGGGGAATCCAAGACCCCTCCGGCTCTTACCAGAGCCTGCAATCGTTTTATTCATTTGAATCTGATTGGAGAATCTGATAAGGATAGTATTGAAAGTGATACTATAAGTAATCTTGATGGCGACAGTTCGGAATATGTTACCAGTATTAAGGATTTGGAAAAGGCAATTTTAGGTATAATAAATGAATCAGGAAAAGGTAAAGTAGATTTGGGTGCTATTGGCAATCGTTTGAGCAAACGTTATCCTGATTTTGATGTGCGTAATTACGGATATTCCAAGCTGAGTGTTTTTATAAATGAAGAGATGCCGGGATTTTATATCAGCAAAGAAAACAAACATAATTTTGTACAAAAAGGTGAATTGATTGAACGTGAAGAAATCAAAAAAGAAGTTATTTCCATGATTGAAGGAAATAATGGTGTAATTGATAATTTATCTATAATAAATAACAAATTAAAAGATGAACACGAAGGTTTTGATTTGCATGACTATGGCTACAGTCGTTTTTCCAGCTTTCTTAGAAGTATTGAAGGATTGCTTGTGGATGGAAATAGGGTAAGGCTGAAGAGAAAAAAGTAAGGAGGATAATATGGCAGACCGAATTGCTTATGTTGAGCGTAAGACAAATGAAACAGATATCAAATTAGAGCTGCATATTGATGGCAGGGGAGAGACGAAAATAGACACCGGAATTGGTTTTTTTGATCATATGTTGAATTCATTTGCAAGGCATGGTTTCTTTAATTTGCAATTGCTTGTTAAGGGTGATTTATATGTAGATTCCCATCATACGATTGAAGACACGGGTATTGTATTAGGAGAGGCAATTAAAAAGGCAATAGGGGACAAAAAAGGAATAAAACGTTATGGGCAGCGTATCTTACCTATGGATGAGTCTTTGGTGCTTTGTGCTGTTGATCTGTCTGGAAGACCATATTTTTCTTACGATATGAACCTGACGGTTCCCCAGGTTGGATATTTTGATACGGAGATGGTAAAGGAGTTCTTCTATGCCGTTTCCTATGCGTCTGGAATGAATCTGCATTTAAAACAATTAGATGGTTCTAATAATCATCATTTGATTGAAGCTGCATTTAAAGCTTTTGCAAAAGCACTGGATGAGGCAACACAGATTGACCCAAGAATGAAGGATGCAGTGCTTTCTACAAAAGGTTCATTATAAAAAGCATTAAATATTTGATTTGGAACCAGTTAAGCAAACAGTAAAAGAGACTTGGAGGATATTATGAACTATATCAAAATGATTGCAGAGCTTAATAAGGAAAATCCTGTAGAAGCTGCAATATTTTATTCAAATAACGGCGCAGATGAAATCTCTTATATGGATTTCAATGCAGCGAAGGAAGGCAGGGAACCTGATGTTGAATTACTAAAAAAGATAACTAAGGTATCTGAAGTACCTCTTATTGCAGGCGGTGGTGTAAAGCGTCTTGAGGATGTTAAAAAAATGCTTTATGCCGGGGCGTCTATGATTTATATGAAACATGCCGCTCGGTTAAATGTTCAGTTTGTAAAAGAGATGTCAGAGCGTTTTGGCAGGGAGAAGATTGGTGTTGCCATTGATTTGTCAGATGCAGATGTGACGGATTTTGCAGTTCAGTGTGAAGAGATGGGGGCAGGCGGCATCTGGCTTTTAGGCTTTGAAAGCGGAATGGAGAATACTGTCAAAAATATAAAAGAAAAACTTCACATACCTGTTATGATATCTACAGAAAACGGGGATGCTGTTTACTTAGAAGAAATCATAAAAGCTTCAGGTGCAGATGCCATTTTATATGATAATGCAGAGAAGATGGATTTGATGCCGGT
>JAIDHZ010000198.1 GCA_029052995.1 Lachnospiraceae bacterium
AGTTGATTCCGGTAAAACCGTTACAATGACGCAAAAATTGCCGGATTATGGACAGGAAAATATTTACCTTTTGTTTAAGACAAAAGCTGAGATGATACAGGTGATAGTGGATGAGCAGCTAGTTTATGAATCAGGCCGTAAAGAACAAAATATCGAATGCAGCCATATTGTGAGTATTGATAAAGAATTTAGAAACCATATGGTAACGGTTAAACTGACTGGTTCAATGCCCAATGAATTGGAAATACAAAAGGTTTTGAAAGGAACGTATGTGAATCTGCTTGCCTTTGCATGGCAGGAAAGTGGAATTGTATTTTCGATTGGGGTTCTGCTATTGATTTTCAGTATAGTTATGCTAATTCCGCTTCTTTTGATTCATAATATAAAACGGCAAAAGGCTGTATTGTTTTATGGAAGCCTGGAGAGTATTTTTTTTAGTATCTTTCTTATTTTAGAAAGTCGTTTGTTTCAGGCAGTAACAGGTTGGAATTATACTTTGTATCTTTTGAAAATCTGTATTTTAATATTGACTATGGTACTGCATATAGCAGTAATTAATAGCAATATGTATAAGAAAAGGGTTCTTTTTTTTACAAGTCTTGGTATTATATTTTATGGTATTTTATTTATCTCAATTATGGTATTTCAGGCATTTTCACTGATTACAGTTGAGACTGCCTGCAGAATTGTGGAAATTTGCGTTATTCTTGGTATTTTGGTGTATACTGCTATTTTATTGATTGCAATTTGTAATTATCAAAGAAAGGAAGGACGGGTTCTGTTTGCTGCAAATTTGATGATTGTGTTTGGAATATGCGGTCAAATGGCTGATATTGTTATAAATCATAAAAATGGACAAAACATTATTTATATAGCATTATGCTCCCTGTTTTATATGTTCATAGTATTTGTTTATGGTATTAGGCTTGCACTTGATTATCCCCAAAAGGCAGAAAAAGGGGAAAATATAGAAGAACAGCTGCGTCAGCAGCTTGTAGAACGCTTGAATCCCAATTTACTTTTTGCATCCTTCCATACATTGCAGAACCTTATAAAAAATGGTTCTGCGAATAGTGTAAAAATGATATACTATATTTCAATTTACATGAGGGATAATTTGAGAGCTTTTGAGCATGCAGGGGAAATTGTTTCATTTGGCACAGAAATGGAACATATTATTGCTTATCTGCAGCTTCAAAAGACACGGAATCAAAATCTGAATTTTTCAATGGAGTGTAAAGAGACAGATTTTAAGGTTCCGCAGTTCAGCATTGAGCCGATGGTTGAAAATGCAGTGAAATATGGGATTGCAAACCATGGGAATCAAGGGAATGTTATAGTCCGGACATATCAAAGGCCGGATGGTTACGCACTCCAGGTTATTGATGACGGAATTGGATTTAATAAAAATATTTTGAAGAAAAACAGTCCAACAGCACTGCTTAATCTGTTTTCTGTGTTGGAGAATACCTGTAATGCAGAGGTTAAATTAGTCTCTAATGAAGGAGCGGGAACTGTGATTACAATTGTTTTTCCTATGTTGGAAAATGATTTGATAAAGGAGAATTTTGAAGATGAATAGTGAAAATCAGCAAAATGCAGAGTTGAAGGAAAAAGTTGGAATGGCAGACTGCTTTGTGATTTCCATGTTTTCCCCTAAGGAATATGGTAAATTGATAAAATTAGGAACGGGCAGAGTTGCATTTTATTTGGTGTTGCTTACACTGTTAGTTTCCGTCATACAATATGCAATTCCAGTATTAAGTGCTGTGGCAGCAATGGGTGGAATGAAAGAAATTATCATGAATGAGGTGCCGGAATTTTCATTAGAGAATGGAAAATTTTCTTTTTCTGAAAAGCTTGAACAGTCAGATGAACAGGCAGGTATATACATGATAGTAGATACCGATGTTAGGGAATATACAAAAAAAGATGTCCCGGCACATACAATTGAGGCAATTATGGTAAGCGAATCTAATATATTAGCGTATAACAGTTTGGCAGGATTGGGCGGTATGACGGAAGAGACCCGGTTTTCTGATTTTAAAGATTTGAC
Source organism: Lachnospiraceae bacterium (assembly GCA_029052995.1). Taxonomy (GTDB): domain Bacteria; phylum Bacillota; class Clostridia; order Lachnospirales; family Lachnospiraceae; genus CAG-590. The sequence continues at coordinate 2,057 of JAIDHZ010000198.1, forward strand.
CATGGACAATGTGAAGTTAGCGGATATGAGTGGTCTTATTTATGCAGGTATGGCTGTTATATTTGTGTTTATATGGTTGTTTGTATTTGCAAAACATATGCTTGTAGCACTTTTTTATTCTGTAGTAATTTTATTTTTAACCAAGAGTATGATGGCTGATGCATCATTTGGCAAAACATATAAAGTGGCACTGTTTGCCCAGTCAATAGGAGCAGTTGTGATGGCAGTTACTTATTGTATAAATAATTCCCTGTTTATTATGGCAGGCAGTATTTTTAATATTTTTATTACGGTTGCAATTATGAACCGTGCATTGATTTTAAATGACAGGGAGGCAGGACAGGCAGAGCAGGGCTGACTGTCTGTCTACTGATTTAGTTCTGTGATGAGTTTCAGGATTTCACTTTTTTCCATTTGGCTTAAATTGGAATTGTGAAATGTTATTTCGTTTGTAACATCTTTCCCAAACCATGCCGGGGGCTGATAGCTAAGTGCAGTCTCTTCATTCGGAAATTCTATTTCTGCAAGGTATAGCCCCGTAAATAAGCCGGAAAAAATGTCAAGTTCAATGGTAAGACCACATTGCTCCGGTATCTGATAACGGGTTTTGGTGATAATGTTTCCCTCTGTTTTTGTAAGCAGTTTTTCGTAAGCCTCCTGTGAAAGAGAAAATTCCACTTCCTCTCGTTTCATTAACCCCTGTCCTTTGTAGGTCAGGATGTAATGTGAATTTTTTTTGCGTATCCGCAAAACCGGTTCAGTAATGATATAGGCCTGTTCGAGCTCATTATGAGGATATTTATCAAGGTGCGGCGGAAGTTGTTCTTTTTGTATTATAAATTTTCTTTCTATTTCCATGTAAGTTTTCCCCCTGTGTTTTAGTATGTCAGATTGTGATCTGTGAATGTAATTATCTGCTTTGTGACAGTATAGCATTTATAGTGCTTAAAGGCAATGCTTCAAAAAAATTCATTAAATATGCATTGTTTTATTGATTTATCTTTGATAAAATGTATATATTAGTAGGTAAGGAACTTACAGAGAAAGCTGTCGGCGGTTTATTGTATTTTTGAATTCAGGAAGAGGTGTATTGAATGAAAGCATATTTATTTTTAGCTACAGGCTTTGAGGAAGTAGAGGCATTGACCGTTTTGGATATTTTAAGACGGGGCGGTGTGGAATGTGATACGGTTTCCATTATGGGTGATTATGATGTAACAAGCTCCCATGCAGTGACGGTGAGGGCGGATTTGTTGTTTGATGAGAAGGAATTGACAGATGGCGATATGCTGATTCTGCCGGGGGGGATTCCGGGAACGCCAAATCTGAAAGCCCATGAAGGACTTGCAAAGCTGATTAACACGTATAAGGATGCCGGGAAATATCTGGCGGCAGTCTGCGCAGCACCTACGGTCTATGGAGAGATGGGACTGTTAGAAGGCAAAAATGCCACCTGCTTTCCGGGCTTAGAGGATGGGCTTAAGGGTGCAAACCATAAGACTGATAAGGTAGTTACAGATGGGCAGTTTATTACCAGCCGCGGCATGGGTACCTGTATTGATTTCGGTCTTACCCTGCTTACACTGCTGGATTCCGAAGAAAAGGCAGATGAGATTGCAAAGAAGATTGTTTACAAATGATTTACTCAGAATGCAGGCAGACTTTTTTGAAAGGCGTTGAACATTTATATTTTAAGATGTATAGAAGGTTGACAGCATGTACCAGTTAAAAATATCTGTCCGCAGTCTGGTGGAGTTTATCTTCCGAAGCGGTGATATATCTGGCGGCGAGGGAACATTTTCTAAAGAGGCAATGTTAGAGGGAAGCCGGATGCACCGTAAAATCCAGGGGAGAATGGGTGCGGACTACGAGGCAGAGGTTCAGTTGAAAATCGATGTGGTAAAGCCTGACTTTGTGCTGACCATAGAGGGACGTGCAGATGGTATTATTACCAATAAGCATGGTGTTGCCATTGATGAAATCAAGGGAATATACAAAAAATTAGAGCATTTAGACGAGCCTGTGTTTGTTCATCAAGCACAGGCTATGTGTTATGCCTATATTTATGCATTAAAACATGAATTAGACGAGATTACGGTACAGATGACCTATTGTAATTTGGACAGTGAGGAAATCAAACGCTTTCGTGAGCTGTTTTCTTTTGCGGAATTGAAGAAATGGTTTCATGATCTTGCGGATGCCTATTGCAAATGGGCGCAGTTTGAGGTGGACAACCGCCGGCTTAGAAACGATACGATTAAGCCCCTTGCCTTTCCCTATGCCTACAGGGAGGGACAAAAGGATATGACGGGTTCGGTGTACCTTTCCATGAAACGGCGGCATAACCTGTTCGTACAGGCGCCTACAGGTATCGGAAAAACCATGGCGGCAGTTTATCCGGCGGTAAAGGCGATGGGTGAAGGATATGGAGAAAAGCTTTTTTATCTGACAGCAAAAACCATTGCCCGTGGGGTTGCGGTGAACGCCTTAGAGATTTTGCGGGAAAAGGGGCTGCATTTTAGGAGTGTGCTGATTACGGCAAAGGAAAAAATCTGCCCGATGGAGGAAATGGACTGTGATCCGGAAAAATGTCCCTACGCAAAAGGTCATTATGATCGGGTGAATGAGGCGGTCTTTGACTGTATCTGCCAGGAACTCAATATTACGCAGGAGGTATTGCTTTCCTATGCAGGGAAACATATGGTATGCCCCTTTGAGATGAGCCTGGATGTCAGTTTATTTGTGGATGGTATTATCTGTGATTACAATTATGTCTTTGACCCAAGGGTAAAGCTGAAACGCTATTTTGGTGAGGGCGTGAATGGGGAATATCTGTTTTTGGTGGATGAGGCGCACAACTTGGTTGAACGTGCATCGGATATGTACAGTGCGGAAATCTATAAAGAAGATTTTTTGAAGATGCGGAGGCTGCTTGCACCTTATCATGCAAAGCTTGGAAAGCTGTTAGGTGCCTGTAACAAAGAACTTTTGGAATACAAAAAGGATTGCAGTGAGGGAAAGCGCTATACCATGATTTCTGATATGAATACGCTTTATCTGAAACTGTTAAGAACCCATGCACAGTTGGAGTCTTTTTTGGAAGATATCAGGGAGATTGCGGCGTTAAAGCCTCATGAGAATGAAATATTGGATTTCTATTTTGGGCTGAACCAATTTCTGAATATCTATGAGCTGGTGGATGAGAGCTATGAGATATACGGCGAGCAGATAAATGATACCACATTTATGCTGAAGCTTTACTGTATTCATCCGGCCACAAATTTAAGTAACTGCATTGAACGGGGAAATGCCACCATATTTTTTTCAGCTACCATGCTGCCCATTGCTTACTATAAGGAGCTGCTCCATGACAGTGAGGAGGATTATGCGATTTATATCCCTTCGCCCTTTCCAAGGAAGAACAGGGGATTGTTCACAGGAGTTGACGTGAGCAGCCGTTACCGCCTGCGGGGGCCTTTGCAGTATGAAAAAATGGCAAAGTACCTGTCTGCCATGGTGCGGGTACGTGCAGGAAATTATATGGCATTTTTTCCCTCCTATAAAATGTTAAATGATGTCTATGAAACAGCTATGCAAAAAGGGTTGTTAGAGGGAATTGATGTGGCGGTGCAGACCCCCCGTTTGACAGAGGAGGAAAGAGAAGGCTTTTTAGAACGGTTCAGGAATACGGGAAGTCCGGTGCTTGGCTTTTGTATTCTGGGAGGAATTTTTTCTGAGGGAATTGACCTTGTGGGTGATTATCTCGTTGGTGCTGCAATTATCGGAACGGGTCTCCCCATGGTGTGCAATGAACGGGAAATCAAACAGGAGTATTTTATGCGGAAAGAAGATAAAGGGTTTGAATATGCCTATTTGTATCCGGGAATGAACAAGGTGCAGCAGGCAGCGGGACGTGTGGTGCGGACCATGGAGGATAAGGGAGTCATCCTTTTGCTGGATGAGCGGTTTGTTACCCCGCAGGTGGTGGATACCTTTCCTGCGGAATGGGCAGATTATCAGGTGGTGAACCTTTCTAATATAGAAGAAAAGCTGCGAAAATTTTGGGAAGATGCAGACAGGGCAGAAAAATGATGTTTTAAAATAAAAATTGCACCTTAAGGCAAAAAGAGTTATAATAAGTGCTGATACACTTGAAATATGGAAAATATAGGTAAAATCCTGTGGTGTGAACTTGGGAATAAGGAGTACAGATGAAGAGGCTATTTGTAAGTGATTTGGACGGAACATTATTAAACAGCGATGCCAGACTTAGTGATACAACGGTGGAGATTTTAAACCGCGAGATTGAAAACGGGATTTATTTTACTATTTCCACTGCCAGAACCCCTGCGACTGCGTTGCAGATTGTGAAGCAGCTTAAGCTTAAGCTTCCAATTATGATGATGAATGGCGTGCTGGTATATGATATGCAGTCAGGGCAGTATATTAAGCAGGAAACGCTTAGTGAGCTTCAGGTTATGGTGCTGCTTGGACTGATTAAGACAAAAGGGTTAAGCTGTTTCTTATATGCGTTGGAGCAGAATGAATTTTTTGCATATTATGATAGTGTAGAATCAACTTCCCTAAACTATTTTCGAAATGAACGCATTATGAAATATGATAAGAAATTTACGGAAGTAGATGACTTAAGCCTTGTTGCGGGGAAAGGAATTATTTACTGTGTATTAAGGGAACCGAAGGAGCTTTTGGAGGCTTTGTATCGGGAAATTTCTGTCGTAAAGGGTGTAAAAGCCGATTTTTATGCGGACATTTACAGTGATAATTACTATATGTTAGAGATATACAGTGAACAGGCTTCAAAGAAAGAATCCCTGCAGTTTCTTCGTGAAAAAGGCGGATTTGACAGTGTGGTGAGTTTTGGTGACAATCTGAATGACAAGGCATTGTTAGAGGCAAGTGATTATTTCTATGCTGTGTCGAATGCACACCCGCAGCTTCAGAATCTGGCTGCATCCATTATTCCCTCTAATGATGAGGATGGTGTGGCACGTTTCATAGAGCAAATGCAAAAACAGATCACGGAAATGGAGTAATTATGGAAAATGTAACAGTAAAGGATATTGTAGAAATGACAGGCGGCATATTGCTTTGTGGTGATGAAAATACGCCGGTTGCGGATATCTGTATTAATTCAAAGGAAATTAAAGAAGGAGACTTGTTTGTGCCGGTTATTGGAGAGCGGGTGGATGCCCATCGTTTTATCGAATCTGCCATGGAGATCGGAGCGGCAACATTGACTTCACGGCATAACGATGTGGTGATAGCACAAAAACCCTATATTCGTGTGGATAATACGGTGGATGCCCTGCAGAAAATTGGTGCAGCAATCCGGTCAAGGATGACATTTCCAGTTGTGGCGGTCACCGGGAGTGTGGGGAAGACAACAACCAGGGAAATGATAACAAAAGCATTATCAACAAGTAAGAGAACCTTCCATACGGAAAAGAATTTGAATTCCCAGATAGGTGTTCCGATTACTTTGTCCCGGATGAGCAGTGAGGATGAGATAGCTGTTCTGGAGCTTGGCATCAGCGAAGAGGGACAGATGGATATTTTATCCCGGATGGTGAAGCCGGATATGGCAGTTGTAACCACTATTGGTGTGGCACATATTGAGTTTATGAAGTCTCAGGAAATAATTCGGCATGAAAAGTTATCTGTTGCCCATTTTATGAAGGAGGGCGGCACCCTCTTTTTAAACGGTGACGATGATTTGCTTAAGGATGCAAAACAGACAGAGGCACTTTCATGCAGGACTTTGTTTTATGGTACTGAGGACTGGTGTGATTATTATGCGAAAGAAATCGTATATTATGATTCCTATACAACCTTTATCTGCGTGCACGGCGACAGGGAAGCCAAAGTGATGTTAAATACGTTAGGAAAACATAATGTGGGGAACTGTGTGGCTGCAATTGCTGTGGCAAATGAAAATGGTATTCCCATGGAAGAGGCTGCCAAAGCCTTTTCCGAGTTTCAAGGGCAGCGGCAGCGGATTATTCCCTTAGAAGGGAAATTTACACTGATTGATGATACCTATAATGCAAGTCCCGATTCCATGAAGGCCAGTATAAATGTACTTTGCGATATACCCTGTACCGGGCGGAGAGTGGCAGTGCTTGGGGATATGTTTGAGCTTGGGGAGAATGAAGTACGCTATCACAGGGAGCTAGGGGAATTTCTTACTAATAAACCATTAGATGAAGTAGTAGTTTTAGGAGAGCTTTCTCAAAATATAAAAGAAGTGATTGACAATAGCGAAAGTAAGATTAAGACGTACACCTTTTCAGATAATGAGGAAGCCGCAATTTATCTGATGGCAACATTGCGGCCGGAGGATGTTGTACTGTTAAAAGCATCTAATGGAATGAATTTAAAAGAGGTTGTAAATATCCTTCTTGCATAATATCAGGTATGTGTTCTTTGGCATCAGATAATTGAGTATATTCGTGCAGGGGATTTATGTGGTAGAAATTGGAATTGATACTTGACATCCTTCCGTTGAAATGGTAGCATAAAAACAGTAAACATTACTGTTTTTATGTATATAGTGGTGTTGGGATAAAATTTTAAAGAAAAGGAGATAAAAGTATGAAATTTGTATGTAGTGTTTGTGGTTATGTTTATGAAGGTGATGCAGCTCCAGAAGAATGTCCAGTATGTCATGTAGGCAGCGACAAATTTAAGAAAGTAGAAGGCGAACTTGGACTTGCAGCAGAGCATGAGTTTGGGATTTACGCCAAGACAGTTAAGAACAATCCTGAAATAAGTGAAGAAGACAAGAAGTTTATTTATGATCAGTTAAAGGCGAATTTTGAAGGTGAGTGTTCAGAGGTTGGTATGTATCTTTGCATGGCTCGCGTTGCGCATCGTGAAGGTTATCCTGAGATTGGTCTTTACTGGGAGAAGGCAGCATATGAAGAAGCAGAGCATGCGGCTAAATTTGCAGAAATGCTAGGCGAAGAGCTTGAGCCTAACATGACAGACTCAACAAAGAAGAATCTTGCATGGAGGGTTGACTGTGAATATGGTGCAACTGCCGGTAAGGTAGATCTTGCAAAATGTGCTAAAAAGAATAATCTTGATGCAATTCATGACACAGTACATGAGATGGCACGTGATGAGGCTAGACATGGAAAAGCTTTTGAAGGACTTCTTAAGAGGTACTTCGGTTAATCATAAATGCCGTAAAATCAATATTTTTGAGGATTTAGGGGTATGCTGGAGCAATTTGGCATACCCTTTTTTGTGCAAGCGGGTTGTGCCTGAAAGTGGGTTTAAAAGAGAGATAAGTTGACACTTATTACTTTTAGATATTGCAATAGCAAATAAATCAAATAGCATATAAGCACCACCAAATAAATATATCCGAGAGGTAATTACCTCGCCATCATTGTTACTTCTTTTGGCACTCTGTCCTTTTTGCCGACTTGTACTATTTCTTTGATAATTTTGCAATCACCCATGCAGGCTTTCCTTTGCCTTTTCCAGTACCTTAGAAATCAGAAGTGTCGACACAATGACAGCACTCATAATGATATTTCCGTACCGTTACGACTGGTTGCCAAATACATCAACAGATTCCTTAATACGGTCATAGTAGTATAAATTATGAAAATCAGAAGAAATGGAAGTTTTCTAAATCTATTCTATCAGCTATGGGGACTTGCATACAAAACCGAGATTGCCCCTATTCGATATAAAAGAATGTTTGTAGACAGCGGTACAACACGGATAATGTTGTTATCAACTATCAATAACATTACCATTTTTGTGCATTTTGTCTTGATTAAAAGATGTTTTTTTGGAATCCTTGTAAATACTAGAGAAAATGGCTAAAAAAGTTGCAAATATTTGGTTTTTAGAGTAGTATGAACATTGTAATTGAGTAACTTGAAGTTTTAACATACATATATTTATTTGAAAAAATGGAGGATTTATATCATGGCAACTAAGAAAACAGACGACAAGGTTAAAGCAGCAATGGCTAAAGTGGAGGCAGCTGAAGATACCAAAGAGAAGAAGGCTCCTGCAACAAAGGCAACAGAGAAGAAAGCAACTGCTAAGAAAGCGTCTGCAACAAAGGCAGCAGAGAAGAAGACTCCTGCAGCAAAGACAACAGAGAAGAAGGCATCTACAACAAAGACAGTAAAGACAGCAGAGAAGAAAGCACCTGCAGCAAAAGCAGCAACCAAGATGACTCAGACAGTATATGTTCAGTGTTGTGGATATGAAGTAACAACTGCAGATATTGAAGCAAAGGTCGTAGAAGCAATCGGTAAAAAGACCATAAAGGAGCTTAATATTTATGTGAAACCGGAAGACGGTATGATTTATTATACTGCTGATGGTGAGCAGGGAAATATTGCATTATAATTCTTAAAATAGAATATAGATA
>JAIDHZ010000199.1 GCA_029052995.1 Lachnospiraceae bacterium
TCAGAGCTTGCTGTAGAGATGGGGGTTTCGAAGGATCATGTCGAAATCCTGAGCAATGGTATGGTGTTGGAATTATCTGAAGAGAGCGCAAAAGTTGTTGGGAATGTGGTTTCCCAGGGGATTTTGGTAGACGGTCTGGGGGTTGGAGATGTAGGCAATATTGTGCTTCGTGACAGACAGCATTTGTCGCAGAACGGACTTATTATTGTCGTGGTTACATTAGAAAAACACAGTAACCTGCTGGTGGCAGGCCCGGATATTGTTTCCAGGGGCTTTGTGTATGTCAGGGAGTCTGAGAATCTTATGGAGGAATGCCATGATGTGGTGGAAGATGCGCTTAACCGATGCCTAGAACGTAATATAACAGACTGGGGCAAATTAAAAACGGCTATTAAGGATGACTTAAGTGAATTCTTATGGAAGCGCACAAAACGTAATCCAATGATTCTGCCGATTATTACAGAGGTGTAACAGCCGGTAAAGAGGAGATTTACATTATGAGAAATGAAGCGGTAAAGCTGAATCAGGCAATCAAGGATAGTGAGGAGTACAGACGTTATCTTTGTGCAAAAGAAGAGGTAATGGGCAATCAGGAATTGTATCAGGCAATGAATACTTTTCGCAGACGGAACTATGAGCTGCAAAATTATAATGACGGGATAAATCATTATCAGGAGATTCATGGCCTGGCGCTGGAATACGAAAAAGTACTGCGTAATCCTGCTGTGAATGAATTTCTATTGGCTGAACAGGTGTTGGTACGGAAAATGTCAGAAGTATACGAAGCAATTGCCGAAGACCTGGAGCTTGACTATAGCTATATGGAGTGAGAGATATGGCAGAGGATAAAAATAGTGTATCGAAAACCCTGCTTTGGGTTAGCGTCAACACTTTGTTTAATATGTTACTGTTGTTTATATTAGTGGAGAGTTTTTTTGTATCATATAGTTTTTCTTATAAACTTTTTGCAGATATGCCGTGTGAGGCTGTTTCCGGTACTTTGTCTGATATTACAATTAATGAAGGAATGACAATCAGAGAACTGGCTTCTGTTTTGGAAAGCAGCCATATTGTGGAATCGAAAGAGATGTTTTTGGCAAGGGTTTATATTGGAAAATATAGTGACAGGATACAGAGTGGGACTTATTCCTTAAGTCCGACAATGACGCCTGACGAGATCTGTAAAACGATATGCAGGGAGCAAAGCGAGGGGGCACCATGATTGTAGACGAGAGGATTACTTCCTTTATTTGTTCTATGGGGTCGGACGAGGAAGGAATCATAGGAGAGATTGAGAGAGAAGCTGTTGCGGACGGGGTTCCCATTGTCCGCAAAGAGACAAGGGAGTGGCTGAAAACCATACTTTTAATCAAAAGACCGCTGCGTGTGCTGGAGGTCGGCGCTGCAGTCGGTTTTTCGGCGATATATATCAATCAGTTTTTACCGGATGAAGCCCATATCACAACTATTGAAAAATGGGAACCCCGTATTGACAAGGCGAAACAGAATTTTGAACGCGCCCATGTGACAGACAGAATTACATTGTTAGAAGGGGATGCTTTAGACTGGCTTAAAAGGCTGGACGAGTCCTTTGATTTTATTTTTATGGATGCTGCCAAGGGACAGTATATTAATTTTTTGCCGTATGTGGTAAGGCTGCTTGCCAGGGATGGTATTTTAGTTTCTGATAATGTATTGCAGGATGGCGAAATACTTGACTCAAAATATATAGTGGAGCGCAGAAACCGCACTATACACACCAGAATGAGGGAATATCTGTATGCTTTAAAGAATCATGAAGCTTTGGAGACTTCAATTATCCCTTTGGGGGACGGAGTGGCGCTTTCCGTAAAGTGTGGTAGTATAAATGGACAGGGATGAAAAACATGAGAAAAGTGGAGTTATTGATTCCGGCAGGAAGTCTTGAGGTGCTAAAGGTTGCAGTGGATTATGGCGCAGATGCGGTATATATTGGCGGTGAAGCCTTTGGACTGCGGGCGAGGGCGGATAATTTTACAATTGAAGAGATGGCAGAAGGGGTGGAATATTGTCATGAAAGAAATGCCAGGCTTTATATCGCAGTAAATATATTTGCGCACAATGATGATCTTGATAAAATCCGTCTTTATTTTGAGGATTTAAAAAGTGTTAATGCCGATGCGCTTATTATATCTGATCCGGCGGTATTCATGCTGGCTAAGGAGCTTCTGCCGGATATGGAGATTCATGTAAGCACTCAGGCGAATAATACAAATTATGGAATTTATCAATTTTGGTATAAGCAGGGAGCTAAAAGGGTTGTTTCTGCCAGAGAGCTTTCTTTGAAGGAAATCCGGGAAATAAGGGAAAATATTCCAGAGGATATGGAGATTGAAAGCTTTGTGCATGGCGCAATGTGTATTTCCTACTCCGGCAGATGCCTTCTTTCCCATTTCCTTACCGGAAGGGATGCCAATCAGGGTGCATGTACCCATCCGTGCCGCTGGAAATACAGCGTGGTGGAGGAGAAAAGGCCGGGAGAGTATTTTCCAGTGGATGAGGATGAAAGGGGAACTTATATTTTTAACTCAAAAGACCTCTGTATGATAGAACATATTCCTGAGCTTATAGATGCAGGTATCGACAGCTTTAAAATAGAGGGACGAATGAAAACGGCGCTTTATGTTGCGACGGCTGCAAGGACTTACCGCAATGCAATTGATGATTACATAAAAAGCCCGGCTCTCTATGAAAGCAGGCTGGAATATTACAGGGAAGAGATTGGCAAATGCACTTACAGGCAATATACAACCGGTTTTTTCTTTGGCAGGACGGATTCTGATTCCCAGGTATATGACAATAATGATTATGTGAAAAGTTATACATATATTGGTAATGTGGAGGGGACAGATGACAGGGGATATGTCCGGTTTATACAGCGCAACAAATTCCTTGTCGGTGATACCTTAGAGGCGATGCTGTTTGATGGAACAAATGAAATATTAACTGTGAAGGGAATCTGGAATGAAAAGCTGGAGGCGGTGGAGAGTGCACCGCATCCAAAGGAGCCTTTAACTGTTGACCTTGGTAAATCTCTTCCGGCCGGTACAATATTAAGATGCAAGAAGATCGAAGGCACTGCGTAGCTTAGAGAGTGCCTTTTTTTCTATTCTGGATACATAGGAACGGGAAATGTCAAGCCTTACTGCAACTTCACGCTGTGTTAATGGCTGTCTGCCTAATAGTCCATACCGCAGGGACAGGACGTTAAGCTCACGCTCATCTAACAGGGTGTGTATGAAAGTGTAAAGCTGCGCAATATTATCTTCTAATATAATACGGTCGGCAATATCTGTAGTTTCACATTCTACGATATCTAAAAGATTAATTTCGTTTCCTTCCTTGTCAGTGCCTATTGGTTCATACAGGGAGAATTCTTTGGAACATTTCCGTTCCTGCCTTAACATCATCAGCAGTTCGTTTTCAATGCATCTTGAGGCATAGGTGACAAGCCTGCTGCCTTTTTTCGTATCGTATGTGTTGATAGCTTTAATAAGTCCAATTGTACCTATTGAGATCAGGTCGTCCATATCCCTGTCAAAATTGTTATATTTTTTTATTATGTGTGCAACCAACCTTAAATTATATTCCACCAAAATATTGCGCGCTTCCAGGTCGCCGGCTTCTTTACGCTCAAGATAATATTGTTCCATTTCTTTTGACAAAGGCTGCTTAAATGTTTGCATAGATTCACCTGAAAGTGCTTTTAATTATTCTATGAAACAGAGGTGGAAAAGTGCTTTTCCACTCTTTCTTTTGTGGAATTTTTAAAAAAAGTACAAATTTATCTTGAGAATATTGTGATTATTTGATAAAATAACTGCATGGTGTGATATTGCACGGATAAGATTGTGAGGAGGCGCATATTATGTATAAGGGAAATAAAGCAGGCAGACGTATTTTGGCGGCTTTTTTGGTTACGGTTATGGCAGTTCCTTTGCTGACAGGGGTGATGCATAAGGATATGTCAAAAGTACAGGCGGCAGCCACTCTTAACAATCCCCGGAAGGGCAGTAATGGAGTGGTGACATGGGACTTAGTATATTTTGGAAGATATCCCCAGTCTGATGCATCGGGAAAAAAGAGCGATCCGATTAAGTGGCGGGTGCTGTCTGTGAACGGCAATGACGCTTTTCTGGCTGCAGACTGTAATTTGGATACGGTAAAGTATAATGAGCAGGAGAAGGATGTTACATGGGAGACCTGTACAATGCGGAGCTGGCTTAACGGATATGGATTTCAATATAATGCGTTCAAGAAGGATTACCGCAATGATAATTTTATGAACCGGGCTTTTGGAGCTGCGGAGCAGAATGCAATTAAACTTACTACAGTTAAGAATTCCGGCAATATGTATTACAATGGGGCGGGAAGCAGTGATACGAAGGACAAATTGTTTTTGCTGTCTTATGAAGAGGTGACAAACCCTGCATATGGCTTTTTGGCTGTTTCCAATGATAATATAAAAAAAGGTATGTTTGGCAGCAAATATATAAGTGAAGATCAGGCAAAGATGAGGAAAAATACAGCATATATCGGTGCAGGTGGAAC
>JAIDHZ010000002.1 GCA_029052995.1 Lachnospiraceae bacterium
TTGTGATTATTGTCCGGCTTCCCATCTGATTTTCATTCTCTCATATACAATGAAAACAGAAGCTACCACTACACAAATTGCAGCAAGAAGCTGAGATACCTTAAAGTCAATTCCCGGTAGCATTAATGAATCTGTCCGGAGAGCTTCAATCCAAACACGTCCTAAGCCATATCCCCAAATATACATGGCAAACAATTCCCCATCAAACTTTTTGTGTCTTCTATATAGAAAAATAACGAGCAATACAATAAGATTCCATACTGATTCATACAAAAAAGTCGGATGCACCTGTATAAATTCCATTCCGTTTATCACGGACACATTATCAATCATTTCCTGTGTTATAATACCATGGTTTACTGTACTAAGAAGATAATTTTTCCCTCCAAACCAATCCACAGGTATCGACATGGCAAACAGGGAATCTGTATAACCACCGAAAGCTTCCCTGTTAAAGAAATTACCCCAGCGTCCAAGAATCTGTCCAACCAGCAGTCCCATAGCACAGGTATCCAGCATAAGCATTGTATTGACTTTTCTTTTCCTTGCAAAAATAATCAGCGTAATAATTCCTGCTATCACACCTCCATAAATTGCAAGCCCTCCATTGCGGATATTAATAATTCCAATAAGAGTACTCTTTAACGACTGTCCCTCTTTTATATAGTTATCCAGACTAAACAAAACATAATATATTCTGGCACCCAGAATCGCAGGAATAACCAATACCAACATAAAATCCAAATACAATTCCGGATTCTGTCTGGTTCTCTTTGCTTCATTCGCAATCAGAAAATATGCAAGTATAAAGCCAAGCGCAATTACAACACCATAAAAACGAATTTCAAAACTGCCGATATAAAAACCATCTAATACCTTTTTTAACACTATCCCTAAATTAGAAAAACGGATTTCGTACATTTTTTCTCCCTTCACACGTTAAACTTAAAAAGAATCACATCCCCGTCCTCTACTACATACTCCTTACCCTCAGATCGAACAAGTCCTTTTTCCCTTGCAGCGGTCATAGATCCATTTTCTACCAAATCCGTATAATTAACAACCTCGGCCCTGATAAATCCACGTTCAAAATCCGTGTGAATCTTTCCCGCTGCCTGAGGCGCCTTTGTACCTCTCTTAATTGTCCATGCCCTTGTCTCATCCTCCCCAGAGGTCAGATATGAGATCAGTCCAAGCAGGGAATAGCTCGCACGAATCAGCTTGTCAAGACCTGACTCAGAAAGACCCAAATCTTCTAAAAACATTTTCTTTTCCTCGTCGTCCAGCTCGGAAATCTCCTGTTCAATCTGTGCACAAACCTTAAACACCTCTGACCCATATTCAGCTGCATACTCTTTTACTGCTTTTACATAATCATTGTCTTCACTGTCATCTGCCAAATCATCTTCTGCCACATTCGCTGCAAAAATTACCGGCTTTCTTGTCAGAAGGTTATAGTCTGCAATCCATGCCTCCTCATCCTCATTTTCCACCTCAAATGTAATGGCAAGCTTGCCGTTTTCAAGGTGCTCTTTAATACGTTTCAAGAATTCCACTTCTTTTGCAATCTCTTTATTGTTATTTGCAGCCCGTGAATTTTTGGCAATTCTGCGGTCTAAAATCTCAATATCCGAAAAAATCAATTCAAAATTAATCGTCTCAATGTCCCTGAGGGGATTAATGCTTCCGTCCACATGCACTACATTGGCATCCTCAAAGCAACGCACAACATGTACAATCGCATCCACCTCTCTGATATTGGAAAGAAACTGATTTCCCAGTCCCTCGCCCTTTGATGCCCCCTTTACCAGTCCTGCAATGTCCACAAACTCAATAACTGCCGGAACAGTTTTCTTTGAATTATACATCTTCGTAAGCACATCTAATCTTTCATCAGGAACCGGAACCACCCCCACATTGGGGTCTATGGTACAAAACGGATAATTTGCAGATTCTGCTCCTGCCTTTGTCAACGAATTAAATAATGTGCTTTTGCCTACGTTGGGTAAGCCGACGATTCCTAGTTTCATATATTCTCACATCTCCTTTGTTTTTAATGGGTTCAAGCATTTTTTTACTGACTTCCGCACCATTTCCGCACCATCAGCCTATTTTAAATGCTTGTTCAAACTTCTTAATTTCTTTTTCTTTCTCTTCCTCAGTAATATGCACGTATAGATTCATTGTGACACCTATATTAGCATGTCCGAGTATTTCTTGAAGAGTTTTTGGTTTCATTCCTGCTTCTATTGCTCTTGTTGCAAAAGTATGTCTTAAAGTATGCATGGAAAATCTTTGAATTCCTGCTTTTTCTGCCAGCTTATATAATGTTGAATCATACGCAGAATTTTTAGTTGGCATCCCTTTTCTGTTTATGAATACAAAATCTTTATATCTTAAATCGCAGATTTTTCTTGTAAACTTTTCTCTTTCCTTTACTTTTAGAATTTCATAAGCAATTTGTGTCATAGGAATAGTTCTGTATCCAGATTTACTTTTAGGTTCCCCAATAGAAAACTCTTGGTTCCCATAACGAAACTCCATCGTGCGTTTAATGCTTATTGTTCTCTTTTCAAAATCAATATCCTCCCATTTAAGCCCAATCATCTCACCTGTTCTTAATCCGGTTTGTAAAATCAGTGCATATTGATAATAATTGCTTGTACCTTCTGCAACCTTCAAAAATTTTCTCTGTTCATCTAATGTAAGAAACCTTACTTTCTTTTCAACTTTCTTAGGTGATTTTACTGATTTTATCACTGGACTTATTGGTATAATCTGATTCTCCTGTGCATACAAGAACATACCTGTCATAGTAATTCTGCACTGTTCTATAGTAGAACCTTTATAGCGTTCTTCCATAAGATTAAGCACCTGCTGGCAATGCATCGGCTTCACTTCAGATATAATCATGTTCCCAATCACATCACGGATATTATGTTCGTATCTTTCACGATAATTCCTTACCGTATTCGGGCGTGTGGTTTTTCCCTTTATTTCATGTATCCAAAAATCAAACCATGCGTTTACCGTCATTTGTGAAGATGCTCGGATATTGCTATGTTCATCTTCATATTTCGCTTCTGCTAACCATTTTTTTGCTTCTGAAACCTTGTCAAAATGCTTTTCTGTCCTCTTCCCAGTCTTGCTTACAAATCTTGCAGCATACTTTCCATCATTCCTTTGGACAATTCCCGAACCTA
>JAIDHZ010000020.1 GCA_029052995.1 Lachnospiraceae bacterium
GCGAGCGCCTTTACCGCCTCTGCTGCCATAGCACCCCTTGAAACCTTGGGCCACTCATTAATCTGCTTTTTCAGCTTCTCTGCCATGGCTGTTCCTCCATAAATAGAGGAAAAAAATAGCACCCATTTCTGTTTAGCAGGAGCGCCTGTCTCCATCCATTTATCAAATACATCCCCTGCAAACACTATAAGTTCTTCTTCTGAAAGCAAATCTGTCAGCACGTTTGCTTCTTTATTTATGCCCGGCACCCCCATAGATGAATAGCAGACCAATACCGCCTGCATAAATGTGTCATCTGCCACCGAGCCATCCTTCTTATGCACCGGCGCAAAAGGTGTAGCATAAAGCCATTCCAAAGCACGTTTACGATTGCCCTTATGCTGTCTTGCCACAAAGTCCTCCGGGGTTTCGGCTTTACCTTTTATACTGCCCTTCGTTCCGTCAGTACCTGCTCCGCCTTTCCCATTTCCGGAAGCATCACCAACTCCGACAATCCCTAACACTTCCCTTACTTTAGCTGCCACCTTTTCGCTCTTTTCCTTTTCCAGCATTTGCTGAAGCTCTGCCTGAAAACTCTTGTCCTTATTCTCTGCAATAATGCATACAGCCATCAGCCGCCCTGCCTGCTTTTTGGAGGCAAGCTGTGAAGAGATAAACTCCCGGCAGCCGGACAGGTCTCCAAAGCCCTTTATCAGCTTCCCCTTTACAAGCTGGGAGCCATCCCCAAAAAACCGTGACAAATCCGAAAGACATTTCTCCATGTCTTCCTTTTGCGTTTCATCATCACTGTAGCTTTTCTTTACTTCACAGAGGTAGTCCACCGCCATACCCCTGACAACAGCACTGCCTGCCGCCAAAATATCAATCATCTTGTCATGATCTTTATCAGTCTCCCTTCTGATGTACCGCTGTGCAACAACAACGGCAGCCTCCTCTGCTCTCTTTTCATACATCTCTGTCATGGCCCCCAGCGTATCTAAAATATAATGGGGAGAAATTCCTGTATCAGCCGCCCCGAAAATTGCATCCTCTAACATCTTAAAATCCTTGTCATTGTTATTGCCCAAAAAAACTGAAAAATAATTATGTGATTTCACCATTGCAATAACTGCTGCAACTTTAGACAGAAATATATCACATCCCAAATTTTTGTAATAGCTTTGCACCGCATTCGTAAAAACGATTTGAGGATACCAATAAGCTGGCTGGTGATTTCCCAAAACTGCCTGCAGAACGGCAATATCCGTTTCTCCTTCAAGATATTTCTGTATATCAGCCCGTTCATTGGAAAAATGTTTTAACAGCTCCTCAGAAATGCCCTTCTGTAACCTCTTACTGTGCTGGCTGTCCTGTCCCTCCGTCATATTCCTATAGCAGGTGGGGTCATTCGTCTTTATCACATCCATCATGGTTTGACTGTGATTTAAGCTGACATTATCCAGTACCTGGAGATAGCTTTCCTTACTCTTTGAAAACATCTTTTTCAGCAAAGGTTTATGCCCCTTTTTTGCTGTCCAAAGGATAAAATCATAATCGCTGATGCCTCCCATCTCCTTTACCCGCATAATCACAGGATTGCGATTTTGTCCGTAAGCATTGCACCAGACTGCTTCCAGTACCATTTCAGCATCCTTGTAAATGCATGGTCTTTGCCGTGCCCGGCTCCCCCACCAGCATCAGTCCCCGGTTTCCGGATAATGTGATAATGGCTCGCTCAATCAGGGCATCATTTCCGTAATACTTCTTCGTTATTGCCACCTGTTCGTCATCCAGGGAAAATGGTTCCTTCGCCCCTAAAATAAATGTCCGTACCATCTGCGGGGACAGTTTCCATTTCTCCGGCTTTCTAAAGCTGTCCGCTGCGGCAAGTGCCGCCAGCTCCTTTTCATAAACCACCTCTACCGGTGCCTTTACAATCGTTTCGCTCATTCATTTATCCTCCCTGCTTTCTTCCCTGCTTAAATGCCCTCTTTACCTGTAATATGCGCCCATTTACTCAGAAAGCCTTAAGCTCAGCTCATACTGGAAGGAATCAAAGGTGTTATTCTGCATATTTACTGCCTCTGTAATATCATAATCCACCAGTACATCATTTTTGATTGCCACGATACGATTCTGCATTCCCTGACGCAGAATTTCAATGGCGTAGGCTCCCATTAAGGAGCCATACATCCTGTCTTTAGCAGTGGGCTGTCCACCCCTTTGGATGTAACCTAACACAGACACTCTGGATTCGATCCCCGTCTCCTTTTGAATCATTTCCGCTAATTCCTCCGCATCAATGACACCCTCTGCCACCACCACAAGGTAGCTGTCCCTACCGTCTGTGTGGCGTTTCTTCAATTCCTCTATAATGCCGTCAAAATTCCCCTCCCATTTTTCCGGAAGGACAATGGCATCTGCCGAGGTTGCCATGCCTGCCCAAAGCGCAATATAGCCCCGTTTCCTTCCCATCACCTCCACCACGCTGCATCGTCCGTGGGATATGGAGGAATCCCGAATTCTGTCAATAGCCTCCATGGCAGTATTGGCTGCCGTGTCAAACCCTAACGTATACTCCGTGCATGCCATATCCCGGTCAATGGTTCCCGGAATACAAATAATATTGATACCCTCCTCCTTAAAGGTAATCGCACCCCGAAGGGTTCCGTCCCCACCGATTGCCACCAGTGCATCCACATGGTTTGCCCGTAAGTTATCCGCCGCCTGTTTTCTGTACTCCGGCTGCAAAAAACGCTCACTTCTGCTGGTAAAGAGCATGGTGCCGCCCCGGTTATTGATATTGCGCACGTTGATAAGATTTAAGGGCATGGTTTCCCAGTCAATCAGCCCGTCATACCCCCTTAAGATTCCCTCTACTTCAATTCCCAGATTAACCGCACTAAACACCACCGCACGGACTGCAGAATTCATGCCCGGTGCGTCACCTCCGCTTGTCAATACTGCTATTTTTTTAATATCTCCCATTATAATAAAACTCCTCTAATTAACATCCCAAAAAGTATTTACCCCGTAAAACACCTTTGTTTTCGCCCATAATATCACACACCTGTATGTTCGTCAATCAGCTTTTCTAATTAACAACTTTACATTTCAGCCCGCTACCCTCGCAGCAGTAGTATTCAAATGAACATGCAGGCATGTCCGCTTGATTCGTTTCCCGAGTACACGGAAATCTTTTCTTCCTATCAGATTGATTTCATGTTATAATTTGTTAAATGTTTTTATTAATGCAGCCTAAGCCAAATTCCAATTTCTGCCTTGCAAATTAATGGTGTGAGTGCGTAATAAGTCAAACAAGAGGAGGAAAGATTATATGTTTTTTGGTAAAAAGAAAGAAACAGATTCTTTAAGGGAAGCACCCTTAGGATATTGGGAGGAAAAATCCTATATGCTGGCAGTGCCAAAGGACGGAGCAAAGAATATGCTAGATGGTATCTTTGACAGGGTTGCTGCAATAAACGGTGTGCAAATAAAAGGGAAATGTCTGCCGGGAGAAGAACAGCCGGGGAAAATTATACTTACATATGATGGTGAAGAATATGATGTGGGCTTTTATGTAGGTGGATTTTGCCTGCCGGATATGTTTGGGCATCAAAATTATTATTTTTCAGAGGATGAAATAGCAAAACTCAGGCAGGCAGATACCTCACTTACTATATTTATGGAATTTCATGAGGACAGCAGAAAGTCATTCCATCTTCAACTAAAGCTTGCCGTGGCAATGGTTCCTGACCTGCTTGGAATCATGGATGAAAGTGCAGAGAAAATGATATGTGCCAAATGGGCAGTCATGACAGCAGCATCTGATGTAGCCCCTCGTTCAGAGGATTTATTTATTGTTCAGGCTATTTCACATAAAAATGGTGAAATCTGGCTGCACACCCATGGACTTTGCCGATGTGGAATTACAGAACTGGAAATATTAAAATCTGACAAGAAGAATTACGACAATCATTACCATGTGCTTTCAACATTTGCAAGTTATCTGCTGGACAAAAAGGAAACATTTGTACCAGGAAAGAGCAGTGCATATATAGGAATCCTAACTAATCAACAACCTATTGTGGTCACTTATATACCATGGACAGAAGGGTTAAAAGAATATAAAAAGCTGTCATTAGGCGGGTTAGATGACAGAAAAGAAGGACATAACAGCAAAACAAGTACGGTATTTGTATATAAAAACGAAGAAGATGAAAAAAATGGTAAACTTACCAAGATATCTGAATTTAACCGGATTTGGGGAGATAATCCTATGTTCTTTATCAGCAATGAGGAAACGGACCGAATGAGAACCCTCGCCAGAGAGAGATTTCTTTTTGTAAAGGAACAGGCAGATAAAAAGGATAACAAGATTCTCATAAAAGTCGGACTTCCTATAGATGACGAAGATCAAAATTCTGATAACTTAGAACATATATGGTTTGAGCTTATTTCTTTTGAAGGAGAAAGATTTAAAGCAAAGCTATTACAGGAACCATACGATGTCGCAGATATGCATGAGGGAGATGAGGCATGGTTTACAGTAGATGATGTGACAGACTGGATAATTTATACTCCTGAATTTTCTGTAACCCCGGGAACAGCATACCGTTTGGTTTGATTTAGCATTTTCGGATTGAAAGGGATGCCTATGAATTTATTTTCAGAAATATATAACTGCTATTATCAGGTTATGAAAAACATTTTAGAAAGTCCTTCTGCCTTAACTCTCGACCAGCTCAGAGCTAATATTACGGAAAAAGGCTACGAAGAGAGCCTTTTATACCTGATTCCCAAGCTGACCTCCGGCGAATGGGATTTATTGGAGCAAAATGGAGAAGTTTTTTTATCAAAGCTGACAGGAGAATTTTATGTACCTCTGACAAAATTGCAGCAGGCTTATATCAAAACGATATTGCAGGATGAACGGATACAGTTATTTTTAAATCCGGAAGAGCTTGAAAAACTAAACTGTCTTTTTGCAGATTCTCCTGTCCTGTGGAAAAAAGATGATTTTTACTATTATGACCGTTTTTCTGATCAGGATAACTTTGCAGACCCGGATTACCAGAAACATTTCCGCACTTTGGTTACTGCTATTTCCAAAAAGCAATATACAGATATCTCCTATGAATCTAGGAGGAATCACAGAGTTCATCACCATTACCTGCCCTGCAGGCTGGAGTATTCCATCAAGAATAACAAATTCCGTCTGATTGCTGTGGAACATTCCAAAAGAAGCGGCGACCATGTGGAAATTCTGAATCTAGAACGAATAAAAGAGGTGTCACTGCTGCCTAAAAAAATAGAGGAACTGCCGGACATCAACAAAATGATCCGTGATTCATATTATAAAGAGCCAGTACGGCTTTTAATCCACAACAGACGGAATGCTCTGGAACGGACGATGCTGCAGTTTGCCAACTATGAAAAAAACACTACAAAAGTAGATACCGATACCTACGAATGCCTGATTTATTACAACCAGCGAATGGAAACAGAACTACTCATCGAAGTATTATCATTCGGGCCAATGATTCAGGTGCTGGGAAATGAACGGTTTTTAGGCCAATTGAAAGCACGGCTGAGAACCCAGAAACGGTTATTTCACCCCTGATACCAATACAACCTAATTGTATACCCTTTTTCTAATACGCTATTCCTCCCACACCGGAAGACAGAAACCAGTCACGAAAACATCTTCTTCTATCCTGGCAAAAACTTCCCCTTCCATCTCTTCTATCAGAAGTTTAACAATGGAAAGCCCTAATCCGGTAGATGAATTACGGGAAGTACTTTCAAGATAAAACCGTTCAAATACTTTTGCCACATCGGGATGCTTCCCCTGATGCATTTTGTTTTTTATTGATACACATACAGTCCTTGAACATTTCCCTAATGTTTCCTTCCCTTCCTCTATTATTACCTCTACCTCTCCCACTGCATACTGCAGGCAGTTTTTCAGCAGATTATCCATCACGCGCTTTAATGATGATTCCTCCCCAGCACAATGAAATACACTCTGTTTCCCATCCGTGTAAAAACCGTCCTGCTCCCCCTTAAACCGCATTGAAAGCCCATTCTCCTCGAAAGCAGGGACAAAATCGGTCATGGCATCCATCACAAGCCTTGTAAGGTTTACCCTGTTCAATACCGGCGTATCCTCCTTGTTTAACAGATATGCATATTCAAAAAACTGTTGTAACCGTTTTTCCAGCTCCCCAGTATGCCGAAGGCATACTGTAAGATATCTGTGTTCCTTTCCTGTAAGCCCGCACTGTTCTAAAAGCTGCAGATACCCTTTCAGCGCTGCGAGCGGTGTTCGTAGGTCATGGGAAATATTTGTGATCATCTCTTTAAACTGTTTCTCCTTGACTTCCGCATGAACCCGCATATCACCCTCAATCTTTAACGCCGCATTCATTGCCACCGCCAGGCAGTTCAATTCTTTACTATTCACTTCCATGTGTATAATGGACTGGCTTTGTTCCTCCAGACGTTCCTTTAATTGTTTCTGCATATCCCGCATCTGCCAATTCAACCTCACAATATACCAAATAAGTATAAGGCAAAGACTGCCCAAGATAATTACTGCCATATTCCCTCTCCTGTTTTCTTTCATTTTAGTTTTTTCAAGTAATTGCCAAAATCACCGATTTAATATGTAAACCATAAAAACAATTTTACTAACAGGATACTTTAAATATATGTTATTTCAGCTCATCCCTCTTAAAATGATAAATCCCAATTCCACAAACCGCTGCAATCCAAAGCAGGCTGATTAAACCGGTGGATATAATATCATTCCAATTCACATCTGTCTTCAATACATGCTGGTTTAACTGAAGAGGCGTATAGCTTATAATATTCTGAACATTCTCCGGCAGGCTTGACATAAGCATCGCAAGAAGATTTCCGCCAACCAAAATAGCTATTAAGCAGATCCCTATTGTAACACCAGACCTTTTACAAATAAAGCCAACAACACCACAGATTACATACAGACTACAGTATGCCAAAATCTCTGCTGCCAACATTCCAAGGAAAATATCTACATGGCATAGACTACCCACTGTATCTTCCGTGCCAAAACCATTTTTCATAAAAGCTCCTATGCTTCCCACAAACCAGTAAAGCACGATGGTAAGTGTTGATGCCGCAAGATAGGCAAGCATTTTTGCAAAAAAAACTTTTTCTCTGGTTTTTCCATAAGACACAGCTTCCTGAACAATCCTGTTCTCAAAAGCAGCGCTGATTAGAAAACCTGAAAACAATGATGCAATCAGCAGTCCCATTGCACTATCTGACATAGTCCCCATTACACTTCCAGCACCATATAACTTCTCTGTCATTCCTTCCATTTCATAAAATTCCGCATAATCCGATGATAACATTTCAAAACTCATAATAAAAGATGCTACTGTTAGAACAACCACTGTAATCCTCACTGCAAAAGATTTTTTTACCTGATAACATTCACTTCTCAATAAACTAAACATTCTGACTCCCTCCTATAACCTGTAAAAAGTATTCCTCCAAACTGTTCTCGCAAAGTGCCATTTCTGTTATAACAACATCATTTTCAAAAAGAACCTTTCCCAGTGTTTCCCGCTCCTCCAGAAAATCATAAAGCTGTATCCGATTGTCCGGCATTACCTTATAATTTGAGGTATGCAGTTCCTGCTCTAACACCGTTACAAGATGAGGTATATCCGTACCGGAAAGTGCAAGGTAACACCTGCATCGGTCCTTTAACTCCTGATGGGATATAACCTGCCTGATTTCTCCTTTATGAAGAATGATATAATCCGTTGCCACCTGATAAAGCTCCGGAAGATTATGGCTGGAAATCAAAATGGTTTTATTCTCATTTTCACATAATGAAATGAGAAGATTCCGCACCTCAACCACACCAGTTGGGTCTAAACCATTAATCGGCTCATCCAGCATCAAAAATTCCGGATTGCCTATCAAGGTTATGGCAATACCAAGCCTTTGTTTCATTCCCAGCGAAAAATGTTTTACCTTCTTCCTGCCAGTGTCTGCAAGACCTACAGTTTTCAGTAATTCATCCTCAACCTCATAATTCGGTATCCCTTTCATAAGACACTGTAAATGCATATTTTCCTTTGCTGTCATTCCTCCCACCAGACCGGGATATTCAACCATGGTTCCCACCCTTTTCTCTGCCATTTCAACTTCTCTGGAACTGTTTTTACCAAAAAGGGTAATATTTCCCTCCGTGGGAAACCCCAATCCTGCCACCATCCGCATTAATGTTGTCTTACCGGCTCCATTTTGCCCAATCAATCCATAAATCCTTCCCTTTTTGAGACGAAGATTGACATGGCTTAAAGCAGTCTGGTTTTTATACTTTTTTGTCATATCCGTGATTGATAAAATTTCTTCCTTCATTTTTTCCTCCTGACTTTTAATTGTAAATTTATGTCTATTCAGAAAGTCAACAACCTCGCAGCATTCGCCAAATGTCTGCAAGCAGCCACTTGTCTCGTTGCTTGCGGGAATCAAACAATACATGCCTCAAACATAAAGGCATCAATTTTCTACCGCCCTGAAAAGACGGATGTTCTGCTTTTCTGAACAATTACAGGATATCACGGAAATGTTTAGAAACCGTCAGGAAACTAAAGGAAATAGTCAAGAAAACGTAAAGATTTATTTTTTTAGGCGATAACCAAGCCCCCACACCGTCTCAATATATTCTTCTCCACCCGCTTTTTTCAGCTTACTGCGTAGGTTGCTGATATGCGTTTTTATAATCCCCTCTTCTCCCATATATTCATCCTGCCAGACAGTTTCATACAAATTAGCTTTTGAAAACACCTTGCCGGGATGTCCTAAAAACAGCTCCATCATTTGATATTCCGTGGCCGTCAGTTCTATATATTCATCTTTTACATGAACTGTTTTCTCCGAAGTATCCAAAACCATATCTTTATAACTAATAGGCAGCTTATCTTCTTTTTTTGTGCTGCGCCGAAGATTCGATACAACCCGTGCAGTCACTTCACCCAGATCAAAAGGCTTTGTAATATAATCATCTGCCCCCAATGTCAACAAATCAATTTTGGTTCCCACCATATCCTTGGCTGAAATTACAATAATGGGAATTTCACTGTTCATCCGAATTCGCTTTAATATCTCATCACCGCTTTTATATGGCAGCATCAAATCGAGCAAAACCATATCATACGACCCATTTTCAAACTTTTTTAAACCATCTATGCCGTCAAAGGCAGAAACTGTCTGGTAACCGCTCTCCATGAGAGTCTGTGCCAGCAATTCATTAACATCCTTCTCATCCTCTATAATTAATATGCGCTCCATGTGTATCTCCTTATTTTATTACTTCCTGTATTAATCATCCTATACAAGTCTACTCTAACCTTTAAAAGAAAAATAACTCTTCAAATTTCTTATATGGTGCAATACATAAAATCAGGGTAAGCTTCGCAATGGGGTTAAATTGCCTCGTTTCAATGGAACTAATCGTGTTTCTCAAAACCCCCACCAGTTCCGCAAGCTACATTTGTGATAATTCCATTGTAATATTAAGGCATTTTTTATTAATATGCAACACCTTTGTTCCCTTTCCTAAAGGTTCAATTTCCTGACTATACTCATCTGTATAAGCCTCTGTTGCCATTAGTGCCTTTACCCGTAAATCAAAACAGTCCTGTCTTTTTGGAATGGGCAAAATAACAGGACATAACTATCTTTGCCTGATATTCTTTCACTATAAAAAAACATGTAATGGAGGAAAGATGGTAATCGTTAGCCATCTTTTTTAGATGAAACAGGGGAGACGGTGATTCGGAATGAGTCACCGTCTCCCCTGTTTTAGAACTATCATTTCCCGACAGCCCTTCACATTATTGGATATAATCATTTTGATTTAACTATTTATC
>JAIDHZ010000200.1 GCA_029052995.1 Lachnospiraceae bacterium
TACCTATACTGCAATGCAGCAATAATGCCGGAATTGCCGCACGAATCCATTTGTTAGTGCGCCAACCACCTGATTTCTTTTCGCTTTCGCTCATAATCATTCTTCCCTCCATCTTTTGAAATATATGATAAAATCAAACGAAAGTATTATACACCCATTCAATTCTTCTTTCAAGCAATTATTTCATATTTTATATTGCTTTCCTTTGCTTTTTAGTTTAAACTAAGTATAATATATAATTTAGTACACTAATGTACTAGCTTTTTACAGAAAGGGGATTCCTATATGCAGATACACTCGCCACAAGAAATCATTGACCAGAACATGACCGGAGCCGTAAATAAAGCCAATCTTAAGCTATCAAAGATGATTGCTTTGGGTATCCTTGCCGGAATGTTTATCGCAGTAGGAGGGGTGACCAGCAATACCGCCATACACAGCATTACCAATGTTGGGCTTGCCCGTGTATTAGGGGGCGCTGTATTCCCAATTGGTTTACTCATGATTGTCCTCGTAGGAGGGGAATTATTTACCGGTAACTGTCTTATGGTCATGGCAACTTTGGACAAAAAAGTCCACCTTACCCGCTTCATACGTAATCTTGCCATTGTATTTATTTCCAATCTGGCAGGCTCACTTATAATGGACATTATCATCTTTTACAGCGGTAATTTAAACCTTGGCGGCGGCGCTTTGGGAGCCTTTACCATTAAGGTTGCATTAGACAAAGCCAGCATTACACCAATCCGCGGTATTACCTCCGGCATGCTATGCAATTTTCTTGTATGTATGGCAATATTAAAGGGAGCAGCGGCAAAGGATGTAGCAGGTAAAATCATGGCAACCTGGTTTCCCGTTTTTGCATTCGTCTTAAACGGCTTTGAACATATTGTAGCAAATATGTATTACATACCTATCGGCATCATGGCTGCAACCAATCCTGATTATGTTGCTAAGGCCGAGGAGCTTTACGGTATATCAGCCTCGCAGTTAGAAAGCTTAAATATTATGGGATGCCTTAATAATTTTATCTCGGTTACTATTGGAAATATACTTGGAGGCTTGTTTATCGGATTCATGCTGTATTTCATCAATGTCAGATGGGTGGATAACCGGTAAGCTTACTTATTACAATCATTGACATAACAGAATAGAGAACTACAGCATATATATTCTAAAGTAATATGTAAGAAACTGCCGGGCATGGTGCAGATATTTGTTTTATCTGCACCATGCCCGGTTAATATAATAATACTTGATTTGCACTTTGTGTTACTGAAATTACATTACAATCTTCCTGAAATTTTTCTTTCCCTTCTTCAATATGAAATCCTTAGAAAAATCATTTTTCTCATACATGGTAAATGGGTCTGCCACCTTCTCTCCGTTTAAGGTCACTCCACCCTGCTGTACTCCCCGGCGTGCCTCTGCCTTTGAGGTAACAAGCTCTGCCTTTACCATCAAATCCAGAATACCGATTTTCCCCTCTTCATTGAAATCTGCATCCGTCAGGGTTGTGGTCGGCATATTCTCTGCATTTCCACCGGAAAACAATGCCCTTGCACTCTCCTGCGCTTTTACCGCCTCTTCTTCGCCGTGTACCAGCTTCGTAAGCTCATATGCAAGAATTTCCTTTGCCTGATTTAACTGGCTTCCCTCCCAGCTGTCCATCTCGTCAATCTGTTCAAGAGGCAAAAAGGTAAGCATACGGATGCATTTTAACACATCTGCATCCCCTACATTTCTCCAGTACTGGTAAAACTCAAAGGGTGACGTCTTATTCGGGTCAAGCCATACTGCACCTGACTGGGTTTTACCCATCTTCTTACCTTCTGAATTAAGGAGTAGTGTAATGGTCATGGCACAGGCATTTTTACCAAGCTTTCTGCGAATCAGTTCTGTTCCTCCAAGCATGTTGCTCCACTGGTCATCTCCGCCAAACTGCAGGTTACAGCCATATTTTTGGAACAATACATAGAAATCATAGCTCTGCATAATCATGTAATTAAACTCCAAAAAAGAAAGCCCTTTCTCCATTCTCTGTTTATAGCACTCCGCAGTCAGCATTCTGTTTACAGAAAAATGCGAGCCGACTTCACGAAGTATATCAATATAATTTAAATCCAACAGCCAGTCCGCATTATTTACCATCAATGCCTTACCCTCGGAAAAATCAATAAATTTGCTCATCTGTTTCTTAAAACATTCACAGTTATGGTCAATGGTTTCCCTGGTCATCATCTGCCTCATATCCGTGCGCCCGGTAGGATCGCCTATCATAGCTGTACCGCCACCAATTAAAGCAATTGGCTTATTGCCTGCCATCTGTAGCCGTTTCATCAGGCAAAGTGCCATAAAATGTCCTACATGCAGGCTGTCTGCCGTTGGGTCAAAGCCGATATAAAACGTTGCTTTTCCATTGTTAATAAGCTCCTTAATTTCTTCCTCGTCTGTCACTTGGGCAATTAGTCCTCTTGCCACTAATTCATCATAAATTTTCATTTTCATCCTCCTTCATATCAATATATGTTTTAAATTTTATGATTTCATAAATGGTACAAAATCATTATCCAATATAAAAACCCCGCCCTATACATAGGACGAGGTCATCATATACCCGTGTTACCACCTAATTTCACAACAGATTCACATCTGCCGCCTCATCAGGTATCATTTTGCAAACATTCACCACAGATTTTTATATATATCCTGGAACAGTTACAAATTAATACCGAATACGTTAACGGATATTACCCGGCATAGCCTACTTAACATGTTATCATGCTGTTCGGTATACAGCTCAAAGAGGTATTCATAGCAGGTCTTCCATGGTCCTCTCATCAAACGGCGCCTTTCTGTATGGGGTGTTCCAGCTACTACTTGTTCTCATCATTGCTTTAATGGATTAAGTATACTCAATGCTTTTTATTTTGTCAATGCTTTTAGTGATGGAACAAACGAATTCCCGTAAAGCACATGGCAATGCCATATTTGTTGCAGGTATCAATCACGTTGTCATCACGAATGGAGCCACCAGGTTGTGCAATATATTTTACACCACTCTTATTGGCACGTTCAATGTTATCGCCAAAAGGGAAAAATGCATCAGACCCCAGGGAAACGTCTGTCATCTTATCCAGCCATTCCCGTTTCTCCTCTCTTGTCAGCACTTCCGGTTTCTCAGTAAAGAATTTTTCCCATGTACCGTCTGCAAGCACATCCATATAATCATCACTCATATACACGTCAATGGTATTATCGCGGTCTGCACGTCCAATACCATCCTTAAATGGCAGATTTAACACCTTCGGATTCTGACGTAAAAACCAATTATCCGCTTTCTGGCCTGCAAGACGTGTACAGTGGATTCTTGACTGCTGTCCTGCACCGATACCTATTGCCTGTCCTCCCTTTGCATAGCAGACAGAGTTAGACTGGGTGTATTTTAATGTAATCATGGCTATAGCTAAGTCAATTTTTGCCTGCTTTGGAATATCCTTATTTTCTGTTACCACATTTGCAAACAGCTCGTCATTGATGACAAGCTCATTTCTGCCCTGCTCAAAGGTAACACCAAATACGTCCTTTTGCTCAATCGGCGCAGGTACATAATTTTCATCAATCCGGATAATACAATAATTACCTTTTTTCTTTGCCTTTAAAATCTCTAATGCTTCCGGTTCATATCCCGGTGCAATTATACCGTCAGAAACCTCCCGTTTTACGAGCTTTGCAGTTGCCACGTCACAAACATCGGACAAAGAAATGAAATCCCCAAAGGAAGACATACGATCCGCTCCTCTTGCCCTTGCATATGCATTGGCAAGGGGAGAAAGCTCGCCCATATCTTCCACCCAGTAAATCTTACTCTCTACTTCTGAAAGCGGAATACCTACTGCAGCACCAGCGGGGGATACATGTTTAAATGAGGTTGCAGCGGGAAGACCGGTTGCCTTTTTTAATTCCCTCACCAACTGCCAGCCGTTAAATGCATCTAACAGGTTAATATATCCCGGTTTTCCACAAAGAATCTCAATTGGAAGCTCTCCCTCCTTCATAAACACACGGGAAGGCTTCTGATTCGGATTACAACCGTATTTTAATTCAATTTCTTTCATAAGATATTCTCCTTTTCATCATATTACTTATTCTTATTGATAATTTTAGAAGTATAAGTTCCATCTTCAATATTAATATACCTTACAAATAAAGATACCTTATTATCTGCATCCAAATTATTCCATACAATATCTGCAAATGTCTCCATATCATCAGGAATATCCACAAGGGTTGGTTCTCCCTCGAAGCTTGGAAGCGGATTGCCATCTCCCATATAGGTATGAATAAAATGTCCTTCACCAGCTATAGGGTTAGAGTAGGTAAATGTATAACGGTTACAGGCATCTGGATTTCCGTTATTACTCTTTAAAATGGACATCTGATAATTGTATTCACCACCCGTAATATTTAAAACACCTGAGATTCTGGGTGTATAGTTAGGTGCATCCGGTTCAAACTCCCTGGTTTTAAGTGCCTGTTCAAAGCTAAACTGCTTATTCATAAGGTCATAAACGGTATCTGTCTGGTCCCCATTTGTAACAATTGTATTATTGCCCAATACACGAACGGGAGCATAAATAATAAGACTTGGATCTTCAAGTTTTTCCGGATCATATGCCTGTGTACGGATTCCCTGTCCCTCTTCTACAAACACACGGTTGCGGCTGTTCTCACTTCTACCCATTATAAAATAAGCGATTGCCGCATGTTTGCCATCCGGTGTTTTGCCAATTACAATTCCTCTTCCCGGATAAGATGTTGAACTTAGTTCTGCTGCCAACGATTTCATTTCCATTTGTTTCATCCTCCTGTCATATAATTAATATATACTTAGCCAGATATCCTGCCGCAATCAGCGGGATATTGGTCTACGTTCTTCTACGGTTGTTGCTAAGCGAAAATTCACCTGAATAAAAAAACCGTCAGGGAATCTATAATTGATGCCCAGACGGTCGGCTTTCACAAAAGATTGTGCTCCCTGTAGGTACTCCCACATTCCGTCAGTCACACAATCTATACAATACAAAATATATAATACATAATTTTTTATAAAATGCAAGCAATTTTCCAATAAAAGAATAAAAAATGTATTCTTATATTAAAACAAAATTATTCTTATGAAAATTTGTAAAGAACTAAAAACAAGATAAATAATAAAAGTAAAATAAAAATAATATATTTTATACATATATTTGTTTACGTATAAAAGACATACATTCAAGTCACAATTCAATGATTTTGAAAATGGGTATAAACTTTTAACTCCATCCCCAGAAACTATATTGT
>JAIDHZ010000201.1 GCA_029052995.1 Lachnospiraceae bacterium
TTCAAATTACTCACTAACTACAAATGACAGCAAACTACTATTTCTTGTTACCAACTACAGATAATCATCAATTATCTATACCAAAATTCTGTTATAATTGTTCAAAAAGTAATCAAGGAGGATGGAACATGGAGATAATAGAAATAATCCAAGAAATGGAAAATTATTTACACGTTTGTGAGGCTCAAAGAGAGTTGAATCATAAAACGGTAAAGGCATATAGGATAGATATAACCCAATTTTTGGATTACTTGACAGTAAATCAATTATTACTTGATAAAAGAGGAATTAACAGCTACTTAGATTATTTGCACGAAAAGTATAGACAACGTACAGTTAAGCGAAAGATTGCCAGCATAAAGGCTTTTTTTAATTATTTGGATTATGAGGAAAGAATAGAGAGCAATCCTTTTGACAAAGTTCGTGTGCGGTTTAAGGAAGAACAGCTACTTCCAAGAAGCGTTTCGCAAGAAATTATTGAAGAATTATTAATGCATATGTATCAACAGAAAAAGAATGATGAATTGTCAAAATGGAAAAGGCGACTGCTGCTCCGGGATATATGTGTGATTGAGTTGCTTTTCATGACAGGAATGCGAATATCGGAACTATGTGATATGCATCGAGATTCTATTGATTTGTCAAAAGGAATAATTTGTGTTTATGGAAAAGGAGCAAAGGAGAGAATTATTCCAATAGGAAATATTAATGTGTTGCAGTTGCTCAGGGAATATGAGGAAGAGTTTGAAAAAGAAATAGAGGAATTTTTTTTTGTCAATAGATATGGAGAGCCTTTATCAACGCAAACAGTGCGACTTATGCTCAAGCATTATGCAAAAGCAGCAGGAATTGAACAGCATATTACACCTCATATGATCCGCCATTCTTTTGCTACATTATTGTTGGAGAAGGGGGTGGATATACGCATAATTCAACAATTGTTAGGTCATGCTTCAATTGTGACCACGCAGATCTATACAAATGTTGCATCAGAGAAAAAGAAAAAAATACTGGAAATGTATCATCCTAGAAACCAAATGAGTATATAGGCAATTGTTTTGTGCTGTATACATTTTTTAAATCAAGTACACTAGCACAACGTTCAGTTAGTAACATAGTAATATTAGGCAATTAAAGTGACACACGCATATGTCCACTAAAAGGGCTTGTACTAATTTGCAGCTTTTCTTTTTAGAAATTCCCTAAACAAAAACAGAAAGTTAGACGATTACCTGAAAGTCAATATTGATGTAGATAAGATACATGATATATTGGATAAGGAAAAAGCTGAAAAGGAAGCAAAGGAAAAATCACAATCTGAATGAAATCCCCAATCCCCCAGCTATGCTGGGGAGAATGGAGTAAGCAGGGGCGTGTAGGCTGTTAGTAAAAAGCCTCCTATGTTACAATGAGAATGGTGTCGCAAGCCAAACTCAAAAATAGGAGGCGGTCCAAATGGACAATAGAAGTTTAGCACATGTAAGGTGGAAATGCCAGTATCATATCGTATTTATACCTAAATACAGAAAAAAAGTATTATATGGAAAATTACGGGAGGATGTACGAGAGATCATATCGACACTGTGCAAATATAAAGATGTAGAAATTATAGATGGAGCAGTATGTGTCGATCATATTCATTTAAGTGTGGCAATTCCACCAAAATATAGCATATCGAATTTTATAGGATATCTAAAAGGAAAAAGTACACTTATGATATATGATAGACATCCTGAAATGCAGAGTAAGTGGGATAAGTCGTTTTGGGCAAGAGGATATTATGTATCAACAATTGGTAATATTACCGAAGATGCGATAAAGAAATATATTAGAGAGCAAGCAGAAGAGTCAGGGAAAGAAGATACAAGAAGTACCTCTTTATAGAGGACCAGTAACAGTGCTTGCGACACCCGCCTTTTTAGGCGAGCAGTAATAAAGCCCTTTTGAGGGCTGATAGCCAACCACCAGTTGAACTGGTGGTTGGTGACTTTCAAAATAATAAAATACTATTTACTTAACGACCTATTGATGAACAGATAGTTTATTGATAGGTCTTTTTTTGCTTAAAATATCAATTACGATTTTTTATATCTACTACAGCCCAATATTAGATATCGGACAAAACAAATTATAGAATATATTTGCTATCCTATATGTGTCGAACAAATTGACTTAAAGAAATGCTGTATGAATTGCCGTTCGACAGACAATTAAATAGTAGGCATATTATCCCTGACTTCTTAACCCTCATACGAGGGATATACTGTGTAGCTGGCGATGAAGGTCGGTCGAAAGACTGCTCAAACATAAAAGGCTGTTAGCCGCCTCAGTATTACCAATGACTGCAAAGTTGGATTAAATATAAGAGGAAAAGGAGACCGAAAGTGCGATGAATATTTTGATTTGGATAAAACAGCAATCCGGAACAAGAATATTCCAGAGGGCAAACAGCTTCGCATGAGTAGGAGTTGGCAACTCATGATCTTCTGTTGAGCACAGAAATCTAAGCGTGACATGCAAAGTCATAATATGTCGAGAGAACACGATAGTTTATGTCTTGGATATTCATTGATTTTAGCAAATTGTTATAACGAGAATCAAGAATAACTGAGTTTTAAGAATTTGCTGAAATGAGTGAAAACCCTGCTAAGTATATATTATGTACATTTATTCACTCTGTAGTAAAAATATTAAAGCAAAAAGGGAGGTAAAAACATGGATGAAAAAGTGATCCCACTGGGAATTGATCATGGCTGGAGCCACATTAAGACACGTAATTCATGCTTTGTGTCGGGAGTGGCAGAGCTTGGTTCAGAACCGATGGTATATGAAAACATCTTGGAGTACAACGGTAAATATTACCGGATCGGTGGTGAAAGGCTAAAGGTTCAGGAAAATAAGGTATGCAATGAGAATTATTATCTTCTGACTTTGACAGCAGTTGCAAAAGAATTGAAAGTCCGTGGAATGAAGAATGCAAAAGTTGTACTTGCAGTCGGATTACCGATTGGGAGATTTGGAGCAGAGAAGAAAGATTTTATCAATTATCTGTCCAAAAACAGAATGGTATGTTTCCGTTATGAAAAGACACAGTATCTCATTACGATTGAAAAGGTTCTGGTTTATCCGCAGTGCTATGGAGCAGTGGTTGACAAACTGGCGGGGATGGCCGGTCAGGAATTTGTAGTGGATATCGGTTCTTGGACAGTTGATACCTTAAAGATTATCGACAGGGCACCGGATGAATCAAGCAGCGGTTCTGATCCGAACGGTATCATTACCTGTATGCGTAAGATTGATGAAGCCTGTGTACGCAGGATGAACACCAAGATTGACGAGTTTATGATTCGTGAGGTTATGGTCAAAGGAGATGCCAATCTCGATCAGGAATACATTGACATTATTAAGAAAGAAATCGAGAAGTACACAAAATCTATTTTCCGCATTATTGTTGAGAATGGTGTAAATGTGAAAACCACACCAATTACCTTTGTTGGCGGTGGTGCCGGATTGATGAAGAAGTATGCCGGGCTGAACCAACGTAACATTTCTTATATTGAAGATGTAAGGGCAAATGCGATTGGTTATGAAACAATGGCAACCCTGTATCTTAATAAAAGAAGAACAGCATAAGGGGTGAGGACGGATGGAGAAAAAAGAATTTCGACATGTGACTGTCCGTTTAAGCTACAACAGTCCGGAACACATGAAGATTATGGGAATACTGGACGATCTGAATCTGGCAGTGCATAAGTCGAAGAATCAGTTTATTATTTACCGCAGGATTGCCTAGAACAATAGAGGGCACAGTTCAATTGTCTGGAGATGTGTTAGCCGGGTCGAGAAGAAGAAAAGCGGCATCAACTGTCCGGCACGGACGATCCGTGAGGAAGACCTGCATGCAGCGGTGGTAACAGCGGTCAATGATACATGGTCAAGAAGGGACAGCGTTCTCCTGATTCTGAAAGAGAATATCCGAGCCGTCCTTGATGGTGGTGTCGAAGATATGATTGCAGAGGTTGATAAGGCAATTCGAGATAAACAAGCTGAGCTGCTTGAAGCCGGAACCGATCAGGACAGGATTGACGAAATCGGCGATGAAATCATGAATCTTCGAGACGAGCGCCAGCGCATACTTACTGATGCCGCTTTGAAACATGAGTTGCAGGATCGAATAGAAGACTTGGCTGCTTTTTTCGACGAGCAGACCGAGGCGGTGACTGAGTACAGTGAGCCTTTGGCACGGAGACTGGTCGAGAAGGTTACAGTCTACGATGAGAAGCTGGTAGTCGAATTTAAGTCAGGGCTTTCAGTTGATGTCGAGGCATAAGTGAATAAACTGATACCCGTGGTTCTCTATTTTGAGGGCTGCGGGTTCTTTTTATGTCCAATGGATTGATTTTTCGTCCAAAATCGAGTATAATTGGACAAAAGAGAAAACGTTGGACGAAAGGAGCTTTTATGAGATCTTTTGATTATGGCAGACTTGTAGATAAAGCATGGGATACAGATATATTAAACCTTGTTGCAAAAATCCACGAATGCAAAGGCAGACAGGACTTATTCATCCGGCAAAAGCCGGTGGAATTGGATCGTCTTGTTGAGATTGCTAAAATACAGAGTGCGGAAGCATCCAATAAAATTGAAGGAATCGTTACAACGAGCACTCGAATGAAACAGCTTTTTGAGGAGAAAACTACTCCAAGGAACCGTGACGAAGATGAAATTATGGGTTACCGGGATGTTCTGAATACTATTCATGAGAGTAATGAATATATTCCAATCCGTCCTTCTTATATTCTTCAGCTTCACAGGGATCTCTTGAAGAGGGCAGGATTATCATATGGCGGTCACTTTAAAAATGTACAGAACTACATTAATGAAACAAAGCCTGATGGAACTGTGATAACCAGGTTCACACCTATTGCTCCTTATGATACTCCGGAAGCAGTGGAGAATCTGTGTAACGCCTATGAGCAGGCCATTGCGAATGAGAAGATAGATTCTCTGATTCT
This sequence comes from Lachnospiraceae bacterium, assembly GCA_029052995.1. Lineage (GTDB taxonomy): Bacteria > Bacillota > Clostridia > Lachnospirales > Lachnospiraceae > CAG-590. The sequence continues at coordinate 5,016 of JAIDHZ010000201.1, forward strand.
TATACCAACATTTATCTGTGACTTCCTTTGTATCCATCCGTTTAATGACGGCAATGGAAGGATGAGCAGACTGCTCACGCTGCTTCTGCTGTATAAGAACGGGTATAGCGTGGGAAAATACATCAGTATTGAAAAGCAGATGGAGAAAACGAAGGATCGTTATTACGATACGCTTGAAGAAGCTGATGCCGGGTGGCATGAAGAAGAAAACGATCCGACACCTTTTATCAGATATATGCTGCAGGCGATTTTGGCCTGCTATACAGAATTTGAAGAACGAGTCGGATTAATGACTGAAAGCGGAAACAGTAGTACGG
>JAIDHZ010000202.1 GCA_029052995.1 Lachnospiraceae bacterium
GGTTTAGATGGTGTTTTAATAAAGCCTGAGTTAAGTGAAAAGTGTGGGATTTGCGGAACCCATATGCAGGTGACAGTCAGGGGAGAAGAGGAACAGCACCATTACCATGGTGAACATCATCACAATCAGGACCAAAAAGAACACCACCACACACATCATCATGCAGCATTATCTGACATTTATGCCATCGTAGATGGGATTGCCGTATCAGAGAAGGTAAAAGAGGATGTAAAGGCGGTTTATCAGTTGATTGCAGAGGCAGAGAGTAAAGTGCATGGCAGGGAGGTTATTAATGTGCATTTCCATGAAGTCGGAATGTTAGATGCGGTTGCGGATATTACGTTAACTGCCATGCTTATGGAGGAGCTTGCGCCGGAACAGGTAATCGCATCTCCTGTAAATGTGGGATATGGCAGGGTACATTGTGCTCACGGTATTTTGCCGGTTCCGGCACCGGCGGCTATGCATTTGCTGTCAGGCATTCCCTGTTATGCGGGAAGCGTTGAAGGGGAGCTTTGTACGCCAACAGGGGCAGCCCTGCTTAAATATTACGTAAACAAATTTGAAAATCTTCCGCAGATGACCATGGAATGTGTTGGTTATGGTATGGGAAAAAAGGATTTTCCGGTAGCAAACTGTCTGCGTGCGGTGCTTGGTCAAACGGAAAATGTAAATGATGAGGTAATAGAGCTTCGCTGTAATATAGATGATATGACTCCTGAGGAGCTGGGTCATGCCATTGAGATATTATTAAAGAATAAGGCATTGGATGTGTATACGGTGCCCATAGGAATGAAAAAATCCAGAACCGGCATACTGCTTAACGTGATGTGCAGAAAATCACAGCGGGAAGAGATGATACGGTTGGTTTTTAAGCATACCACCACAATTGGTTTGAGAGAATACAGGTGTAATCGTGTCATTTTAGAAAGAGAGGAATATACAAAAAGCAGTATATACGGAGATATCAGAATAAAGAGGGTGGCAGGATTTGGAATCACCCGTGAGAAACCGGAATATGAGGATTTAAAAACAGCGGCAGAAAAAAATGGTATATCTATCCGTGAAGTAAAGGCAGCGCTTGCAAAGAAGGAGCAGCATTATGGAGAAACATCAAAATAATAAGAGGCAGTTAATTATAAAGGTTATTTACTATTGCAGCAGAATTAAAAGAGATGCCGAAATGCTAATTAAATGGATTTTATTTGCATTTCTGACAGGCTATGTTGTAGGTGGAATCAGTAGTTTGTTTTCTTATACACTGACAAAGGTAACAACATTCAGGGAAGAAAACTGGTGGATATTTTTCTTTCTCCCTGTTGCAGGAATTATTATTGTTTTTTTATATCAGAAAATTGGCAAAGATGACGGAGGCGTCAACCAGGTTTTTTCCACGGTACGTTCTAAGGATGATGTGCCGCTTCGTTCAGCCCCCCTTATTTTTGTATCCACCGCCCTCACACATTTAGTAGGTGGTTCAGCGGGGCGTGAAGGTGCGGCAATTCAGTTGGGTGGAAGCATCGGTAATCAGCTGGGCAGATGGTTGAAGCTTGACGAGGAGGACAGTCATGTGATTGTGATGTGTGGTATGAGTGCAGCATTTTCTGCTTTGTTTGGAACTCCTATGGCAGCAGCTATATTTGCAATGGAAGTGGTTAGTGTTGGTGTTATGTATTACACAGCCCTGATGCCCTGTGTTATATCTGCTATTGTTGCCACGAAATTTGCGGCAGGTCTTGGTATTCACCCGGAGGTATTCCATGTGAATAATATTCCTGAGTTATATATTGAAAGTGGATTGAAAATGGGTATAATTGCCGTAATTTGTGCAGGAGCCAGCACTGCATTATGCATTGCATTAAAGCAGACAGGGGTGTTTTTTCATAAACGGCTTAAGAACCGTTATATCCGGGTGATTTGTGCCAGCCTGGTAATTATACTGATTACAATGCTTTTACATACCGAGGATTATATGGGGGCAGGAATAGGGGCTATAACTAATGCCATTGAACACGGTGAAGCCCACTATTCAGCATTTTTTTGGAAGATTATATTGACATCCCTTACCATGCGGGCGGGGTTCAAAGGTGGGGAGATAGTACCCTCATTTTTTGTAGGTGCTACTCTTGGCTGTACATTAGGACAGATTTTGGGACTGTCACCATCACTATGTGCCGCAGCAGGGATGGTAGCTGTATTTTGCGGAGTAACAAACTGCCCAATCACTTCAGTGGTGATAGCCTTTGAGTTGTTTGGATTTGAAGGAGCATCTTATTATCTTATAGCAGTCTGCATCAGTTATGCAGTGTCGGGCTATTATAGCTTATACAAGGATCAGACCATTGTATATTCAAAATATAAGGCAAAATATGTTAATAAGCACACAAAATAATATTTCTGTTTTAATACAGAACCAAAACAAAACTTAGGAAAGAGGTATGATATGTCAAATCAGATGTTAAATGTAAAGGATGAGATTAAAAAGGCGGTGATGGGCAAGGATCACATTATCGATAAGGTGTTAGCTGCAATGCTGGCAGGCGGGCACATTTTATTAGAGGATATCCCGGGAGTGGGAAAGACTACCCTTGCCATGGCGATTGCAAAATCCATGGGTCTTAGTTACAAACGTGTACAGTTTACACCAGATGTACTCCCAAGTGATATTATTGGATTTTCCATGTACAATCAGGATACAAAAGCTTTTGAGTATCAGCAGGGGGCCGTATATTGTAATTTGTTTTTGGCAGATGAGATTAACCGTACTTCTCCCAAAACACAATCCGCACTTTTGGAGGTTATGGAGGAGGGGAATGTTACGGTGGATGGTGTGACAAGACCGCTGCCAAAGCCATTTACTGTAATTGCAACTGAGAATCCATTGGGATCTTCAGGAACACAGATGCTGCCGGAATCCCAATTAGACCGGTTTATGGTATGCCTTTCCATGGGCTATCCGGAGCATGATGCTGCGGTGGATATTTTAAAGGAAAATTCAAAGCAGCCATTATTGCGGTTGCAGAATGCAATTTCCGTGGAAGAATTTATGGATTTAAGAGAAAAGACTAATGATATGTTTGTACATGATGCCATTTATGAGTATATTGTAACATTAGTGGAAGGGACAAGAACAAGTGATTTATTTTCTATGGGTGCCAGTCCAAGAGGAAGCATTGCATTACTGCGTATGGCAAAAGCAATGGCAGTTTTGAATGGAAGGGATTATGTGACACCGGAGGATATCAGAGTGGTCTTTTATGATGTATTAGGGCACAGGGTAAAGCTTTCAACAAAGGCAAGAGCAGAGGGGAAAAATATTGAAGAGGCATTGGGAGAACTGTTTCGGGGTGTGAAGGTACCACGAACATAATTAAGGTTTGAAGGGAAGAATGACATGCGGCGGATACTCAATATTTTTAGATATATTATTGTAATTACATTAAATGTATTTGTTATGGTTACGTTTCAAAGCTACCTTAATTTTTTACTGCTTGTTGGAATGCTGTTGTTTCCTGTTTATAGTATCTATGGGGTGTGGAAGGTAAAACAGGAATTACGCCTTGAGATTTTTTCTCCCAGTGAAGCAATGGAAAAAACGGAGGAATTTTATCTGCGTTTTGTGGTGCATAACCACACAAATTATACCTTGGTAAATGGAACAGCAGCTGTAAATGTATCAAACCGTTTTTATGGAGACAGGGGCAAACATTATTTAAATATTCCAATCAGGGCGCGAAAAAATGCAGAGGTGGTTTATCCGATTGTTATGGATTATTGTGGTCTTTTCCAGGTAAATGTGGAGCAAATCAAGCTTGTGGACTTGCTGGGAATTTATGAAACGGCGATTGCATTAGATGTACAGCGGGAGTGCCTGGTTTTGCCAGGGGGGGAGATGAGGTCACAGGAGGCAGGAGCTGCATATGTAAGAGGTGTTTCTGAGGCCATGGAAAGCAAAGAAAAGGGATATGATTTTTCAGAGGTAAGTGGAATACGTGAATATATTCCCGGTGATAAGCTGCAGAATATCCACTGGAAGCTTTCGGTAAAAAAGGATGAACTTATGGTAAAGGAACGGGTAAGTGTCTCAGCCATGCAGTTAAATGTTTTGCTGGATTTGTTAAATGATGAAGAGATGCGGTTGGAATCAGTATTAGAGCTGGCAGACAGTGTAACCAAGTCTTTAGTGGCACAGAATTTACCATTTACAGTATATTACTATAGCACCAATCTGGGTAAATTAAGTGAGCAGTATATTGGCAGTGAGATAGAGCGAAAGCAGTGGATGGAACAGTTACTATACAATCATGCTGATTCTGTGGAAGGCAGGGCAGAAGATTTATACAAAAAACAATTTCCGTTTGGCGGAACCTATCTGTATATAGGATTTATGGATGAAAATCAAACAGAAGATTGTATATTGGGTAATCAGCAGACTGCTGCAGTATTAAGGAGATAGAACATGATATTTGAGAGGAACAAAAAGGAGAAACCGCATAAGGGAGATGTGTTTCTTGCAAAAGGAATTTATTTGAAAGAGCCAAGGATTAATAACGGACATGTTCTTGCAAACTGTTTTTTGCGCAGTTTAATTGTATTTATGCTGGTGCTTGGTTCCGTGGGAGGATTTTTATCTGCCTTTGATATTTCTTATAATTATGTGCTGGTTATAGTTTCATATCTGGTGCTTTCTGCGTACTTTTCATTTTTGTATGCAACGTCAAAAATGATATACCGTGATTTGGGATATATCCTGTTCTTTGGAGTCTTTGTTACAGCAATATATATATTCCGTATATATGCGAATTCCGGTTTTTATGTAATAGTTAACCGGGTTTTGCAGTATGCACAGAGTTTTTTTAATTTGTCCGGTGTCAGGGAATATGAAGTACAGATTAATAATCCATATTTTACTGTTGCCATTGTGTCGGTTTTTCTTGGCATGGCAGAAATAATCATTTTAAATATTTGGATTTATTCTACCATGAGTCTTGGGTGGACTCTTTTATTTACATTTCCGTTATTGTTTATTCCAATTTATATGAAACAAATGCCGGATATGTTCTATATTATTTTGTTGTGTGCCGGCTATATGGCGGTGGTGATTTTTAAAGCAAATGGGCATTATCTGTCATTTGCCTGGGACGCTTCCTTCCGGGTTCGGGGACTAAAGAAGGATCAGATTTCTTATACGCAGGATTCCGCAATTTTTAAACAAATATTGTCAAAGACACTTCTGCTTAGTTTTTGTATGGTAATTGTAGCCGGAACAGTTTTTTCTAACCGAAGCTTTGAGGGAATGTTTCATGATGACAAGCTTCGGGAACGTACGTCTGAAGTAATAGGTAACTTTATTTTACTCGGAGTTGGAGGATTGTATAACCGCTATTCTTCTACTGGTGGTATGAGTGGTGGCAAGCTTGGAGGAGTGTCTAATGTCAGACCCGATTATCAGCCGGATCTTTTGGTATCCTTTACACCATATGGAAATAGTGCGATTTACTTAAAGGGCTATACCGGAGGTATCTATGGAGATAATCAGTGGGAAAGTATATACGAATATGGTAAAGATGATGTAGAGGTATTTGAAGAGGAGAGCCTGTATAGTGAAGCCTCTAATCTGCAAAGACAGATGCAGAATGATTCTGATTACGGAGCTTTTGGTAAAATGGATATCAAAAATGTGGGAGCAGATCCTGCGTACCTGTACTATCCATACTATACACTATTTGATGAATATACAATTTATAAGAATCACAGTCTGATGCCTACGGCACAGGGCTTGAAAATGGAAGAGGAAACCACATATTCTTATTATCCCAAAATAAAATGGGAGGATTCATGGGGAAATGTATATCCGTCGCAAATTGATACCGATAAGGTGGATAAAGTATTTTTGGATGTTCCGGAAAAAAATGCAGATGTAATTAGAGAGGAATGTGAGCGAATTGGTATTAATGAGAATATGACAGAAAACGAAATAGCAGAGAGTATAAGAACATACTTTAATGATAATATTCCATACACATTAAAACCGGGCGCAACCCCGGAGAGTGAGGATTTTATAAATTACTTTTTGACAAAGAACAGAAAAGGGTATTGTGCACATTTTGCCTCTGCGGCAACCCTGCTTTTCCGGCAAATGGGGATTCCTGCGAGATATGTGGAAGGTTATGCTATATCCATGGAGGCGGTGTTGGCTTCAGAACTCAATGAGGAAAAAGAGTATTGGGATTATTATACCGGTTATTCCGAAATCGGACAATCGGCAGTGGTTGATGTTGAGGTAACGGATGCTATGGCACATGCATGGGTTGAAATATATATAGAAGGGTTTGGCTGGAAGGTAGTTGAGGTGACACCGGGAAGTAATGAGTCCACAGAAGAGGATGATTTTTGGTCTGCATTTGCGAACCTTTTTGGAGGGGCTGATTATGGTGCCGGTGGAGATAATCCCATTTTTGGAGATATTCAGTTATCAAAATTCAGTTGGCTGATTTATGTGGTGATAGGTATTTTGCTTGTGCTTTGGATGTTTCGGGTTTGTTGTCTGATATATAGAAAGATATGCAGATATCGTATATGCCATCAGAAGGATATGAAGGAAGCTCTAATTGCACGTTATGCAGATGTCTGTGATATAATAAGAATGTATGAATCTGAGTATGGGCTGTGCAGAAGCCACGGAGAACAGCTTCTTTTTATAAAAGACCGGTACTGTGTGGATTTTGATGTAAAAAAGATTTGCAGATGGTTAGAATGTATAAGCTTTAGCCGGAATATAATTTTACAGGAAGAAATGAAGGAGCTTCAGCAGTTGTTTATAATGTTTCGTAAAGCAATTTGGAAACAAACCGGGATTCGTCAGAAAATAAAATGGTTAAAGAGATAGTTGGGGATTTTTATGAAGAGATGTTTTGTTGTAGCAGCATTTATAGTGTTTGCCCTGTTCGAAATCGGTAACAAAGGATATGCTGTACAGAAGACAGATGGTATACAGGCTGGCCTTAGCATTATAGAAGACTTAAATCAAAAGGCAGGGGAGATTTGCAGTATTGAGGAAAACAGAATAAGGGAGCAGGAGAATAAAAAAGCGGAATATATTTCAGGAATTATTGCGGATATGAGCCTGGAAGAAAAGCTTTCCCAAATGATAATATTAACCAATCCAAAAGATATAACTGGGAAAAAGATTGCGAAGTACCGACCGGGGGGAGTTATATATTTTTCACCAGACTTTAAAGGAAAAACAAAGAAACAGGTCAAAAAGCGGACGAAAAGACTGCAGAAAAATGCAAATTATCCGATGTTTATTGCAGTGGATGAAGAAGGGGGTGAGGTCACCAGAACCAAAGGTTTGAAGGAAAATGAGCTTCCGGAGTTCCAAAGTGCAAGAGCTCTCTGGAAAGAGCAGGATATTAAGAAGGTACAAACAGATACAAAAGAAAAGATACAATTTTTAAAGTCGATGGGAATTAATTTGAATCTTGCTCCTGTGGCAGATGTGACAGATGAGAAGGAAGCCTATATGTATGAGCGTTCTTCGGGGGATGATGGAGAAACAGTTGCAGCTTATGTCAGGACGGTTTTAGAGGTTATGGAGAAGGAAAATATGTGTAGTTGTATTAAGCATTTTCCGGGGTATGGTAACAACGAAAATACGCATGTTGTATACACGGTGGATAAGCGCAGGCTTTCACATTATCAGGAATCTGACTTCCTTCCGTTTCTGGCCGGTATTGAACAGGGAGCTGACATGATTATGGTTTCCCACATTGTGATGAATGCAGTAGATAAGAAAAATCCCTCCTCGCTTTCAAAAAAAGTACATGATTTATTAAGGCAGGAATTGGGATTTGAGGGTGTAATTATTGCAGATGATTTGAATATGAAGGCAATACTCACTAAAATGACAATTGAAAAGGCTTCCGCAAAAGCAATTATCGCCGGAAATGATATGATATTTTCAGCGGATTATAAAGCTTCAATGAAAGGGATAAAGCAGGCAGTGAAAGACGGCAAGGTGTCTGAAGCGCAGATAGACGAGTCCGTGATCCGGATTATGGAGATGAAGGTTAGAAGAAAAATTATTACAGTTCCATAATTGAAAAATGCCAGTCAATAAACATCTTGTCTGAGAAATAGAAAAATTATTTTCAGATAAGATGTTTATAAATTGTTTAGTCTCAGTTTTTTTAATAGATATCTATTTATATCCCTTACGGTGCTAAGGATATAATAAATATCTAATTGATTAAGATTAAGGCTCGACTCTGAACCCATCTGTTCCTGGTGGTATTATATTAGTACCAAATATTTGAATAGCATGATTCGAAATTATTGTAGCGCCATTAGTAGAAATTTGAGGATAAGCAGTCTGTTGATTGTTAGTAAATGAAGCAGTAGATGATGCCTTTACCTCATATAATATAAAAGAACCGTCCGCTTTTTGACCAACAATATCAACTATTATCTTTACAGTTGTGCCACCCACGTTCACATTCATTGCCACTTGTTTTGCTGCCCTTGGAAAATGGGGGCTAATCTGCGCCCATGCTAAATCTTCAACCGATCTTCCCATTGCTTTATTGATATCAAGCTGTCTAAATCCACAAAATTGTGTTAC
>JAIDHZ010000203.1 GCA_029052995.1 Lachnospiraceae bacterium
GCATTAATGTTATAATATAGCTATATCTTGCGTAAAGGGGTGACAGTATGATTAAAAAAGAAATGATAGCCATGCTTTTAGCTGGTGGACAAGGTAGCAGACTGGGAGTACTTACATCAAAACTTGCAAAACCAGCAGTTGCTTTTGGTGGTAAGTATAAGATTATTGACTTCCCACTTAGTAATTGTATCAATTCAGGAATTGATACAGTTGGTGTGCTGACACAGTACAGACCTTTAAGACTGAATCAGCATATTGGAATCGGAGTGCCGTGGGATTTGGATCGTAATATGGGTGGTGTAACGGTATTACCGCCTTATGAGAAAAGTGAGAATAGTCAGTGGTATACGGGTACTGCAAATGCGATTTATCAGAATTTGGAGTATATTGACTATTATAATCCGGAATATGTTCTTATTTTATCTGGTGACCATATTTATAAAATGGATTATGAGGTAATGCTTGATTACCACAAATCTATGGAAGCAGATATTACACTTGCCACATACGAGGTTCCGATTGAGGAAGCAAGTCGCTTCGGTGTTGTCATAACGGATGGAAGCGGAGTGATTCAGGAGTTTGAGGAAAAGCCGGAAAAACCAAGAAGTAATAAGGCCTCTATGGGCATTTATATCTTTAAATGGAGTGTTTTAAAGGATGCATTGCAGGAGCTAAAAGGTGTGCCATCCTGTGACTTTGGCAAGCATATCATTCCACATTGTCATGAACAGGGAGCAAAGGTTGTAGCCTATGATTTTAAGGGGTATTGGAAGGATGTAGGAACATTAGGTTCTTATTGGGAGGCCAATATGGAGCTTGTGGATATTATTCCTGAGTTTAACCTGTATGAAGAGTTTTGGAGAATCTATACCAAAAATGATATTTTACCGCCACAGTATATTGATGAGGCAGGCAAGGTTACAGAGAGTATTGTGGGTGAAGGAACAGAGGTATACGGTGAAGTCAGTCACTGTGTAATTGGTTCCGGTGTAACCATTGGAAAGGGTGCTGTTGTAAGAGATTCTATTATTATGAATGAGACAGTAATTGGAGAAGGCGCTGTAATAGATAAAGCTATAATTGCCGAGAATGTAGTAATAGGCAGCAATGTTGAACTTGGTGTTGGAGAGGAAGCGCCGAATGAACTGAAACCACATATTTATTCATTTGGACTTGTAACGATTGGAGAAAATTCTACGGTGCCGGATGGTGTAAAGGTTGGTAAGAATACTGCAATTTTTGGTCCTACAGATGCATCAGAATATCCGGATGGATTGTTGAAGAGTGGTTCTAGTTTGATAAAGGTAGGTGACTTAGCATGAGAGCAATCGGAATAATTTTAGCAGGTGGTAACAGCAGCAGAATGGGTGAGTTGTCTGCAAAGCGTGCTGTAGCGGCAATGCCGGTTACGGGCAGCTACCGCGCCATTGATTTTTCACTTAGTAATATGACCAATTCACATATTCAAAAGGTTGCAGTGTTTACACAGTATAATTCACGTTCATTGAACGAGCATCTTAATTCTTCAAAATGGTGGGATTTTGGCAGAAAACAAGGTGGTTTATATGTGTTTACACCAACCATAACTTCTACAAACAGTTATTGGTATCAGGGTACAGCAGATGCTCTTTACCAGAATATAAGCTTTCTAAAGGAAAGCCATGAGCCATATGTAGTTATCGCAAGTGGTGATGGTGTTTATAAGCTGGATTATAACAAGGTATTAGAGGAGCATATTAAGAAAGGAGCCGACATTACTATCGTATGTAAGGACATTAATCCGGAAGAGGATGATGTAAGCCGTTTCGGTGTAGTGAAATATAACGAAGACATGCAGGTGACGGATTTTGAAGAGAAGCCATTGGTTGCCCAGACTTCGACTGCATCAATTGGTGTTTATGTTATCCGCAGAAGGCAGCTTATTGAGCTTCTTGAGGCTTGTGCCAAGGAAGGCAGAACAGACTTCGTCAGGGATATATTAATTCGGTATAAGGGTGTTAAGAAAATTTATGCATATAAGATGGATTCTTATTGGAGAAATATTGGAACGGTAGATTCCTATTTTAGGACCAATATGGATTTCTTAAACAAAGAAATAAGGGATTATTTTTTCAGAGAGTATCCGGATGTTTATTCAAAGGTTGAGGATTTACCACCTGCAAAATATAATGGGGGTGCAGAGGTAAATAACAGCTTAATTGCCAGTGGGTGTATTGTAAATGGTACGGTTGAAAATTCTGTATTATTTAAAAAAGTGTATGTAGGAAACAATTGTATGATTCGTAATTCTATTATTTTAAATGACGTGCATATTGGGGATAATTCAGTCATTGAGAATTGTATAGTAGAAAGTCGTGATACATTGCGGGCAAACACGATTCACACAGCAGAACCGGGACAGATCAAAGTTGTTGTGGAAAAGAATTTCCGCTATGCATTATAGTCCTTTTCTGGAGAGTTTTTGATAAAAAGGGGTGTTGTTAAATGGAAATAACAGATATCAGACTAAAGAAAGTTACAAAAGAAGGCAAAATGAAAGCAGTTGTTTCAATTACCTTAGATAATGAGTTTGCAGTTCATGATATTAAGGTGATTGAAGGGGAAAAGGGTTTATTTATCGCAATGCCGAGTCGCAAAGCGGTAGATGGTGATTATAGGGATATTGCTCATCCTATTAATCAGGCAGTAAGAGAACGGATTCAGTCATTAATTCTTGCTGAATATGAAAAGACGTTACTTAATGAGGAGCCGGCTATATAATGTAGATTTGTGACTTTGACAAGGAACTGTGAATACAGTTCCTTGTTTTGATGTGCGCATAGAAGAAAAATTAATAAAGTTTAGGTTACAAAATACTATAAAATGTGGTAAACTGCTTTCAGTAAGGAAATTTAGGAGGGATTCAGAGATGGAACGTGTAAAAGCAGTGATTTTGGCAGCGGGGAAGGGTACGAGAATGAAATCAGAACTGCCTAAGGTATTGCATAAGGTACTTGATAAACCTATGGTACAGTATTCTTTAGAGGCAGTAAAGGCGGCCGGCGCAGCAGATGAAGATATCTGTCTTGTTGTGGGTTATAAAGCAGAAATTGTAACTGAAACAATTGGTGATAATGTAAATTATGTGTTACAAAAGGAACAACTGGGTACGGGACATGCAGTAAAATGCGCCAGCGATTTTATTGGGGAAGATGGAATTACTTTGGTGATTTGTGGTGATACACCGTTAATTACAGGGGAAACATTGAAGAAGTTGGTGGATACACATATTGCTGAGAAAAATGCAATTACTGTATTAACTGCGATTGCAGATGACCCGACAGGCTATGGGAGGATTATAAAGGATAATGAAGGAAAGTTTGTAAAGATTGTGGAGCAAAAGGATGCAAGTTTGGAGGAGCAACGTGTGAATGAGGTGAACTCCGGTATGTATATTTTTGATTCTGCTATTTTGAATACAGCGCTGTCAAAGCTTAGTAATGATAATGCACAAGGGGAATATTATTTAACAGATACTATTGAGATTGTAAAGTCGGAAAAGCTTGGAGAGGTGAGTACAATGACCATTGAAAACATGGATGAGATTAAAGGGGTAAATTCTAAGGAACAGCTTGAGGAGGCAGAAGAGCTGCTGAAAAAATGCAGGCAGTAAGTTGTTGATATTGAATCGAAAAATGTGGTAAAGTGTTTATGTTATTTAAAAAGTTTTGGAAAGAACAAGAGGAGCCGGTTATGAAATTGATTGTAGGGCTTGGCAATCCAACAGCGAAATATGAGGGAACCAGGCATAATGTGGGTTTTGATGTCATAGACATGCTTTCGAAAGAATATAATATAGCTGTGGATACAGCGAAATATAAGGGGCTATACGGAAAAGGCCGTATTGAAGGGCAAAACGTGATTTTGTTAAAACCTATGACCTATATGAATTTAAGTGGTGAAAGTGTTGTGGCAGCAGCAAATTATTATAAAATTTTACCGGAGGATATTCTTATCATATATGATGATATTAATCTAGATGTTGGAAGGCTGCGTATCCGGGAAAAGGGAAGTGCAGGTGGACATAATGGGATGAAACATATTATTGCACAGCTTGGAACTGATGGATTTCCGCGTGTTCGTGTAGGCGTAGGAATGAAACCGCCGAAGATGGATTTGGTGGATTATGTATTGTCACGGTTTTCAAAAGAGGAGCAGGAAAAGATGGAGGCAGGATATGAGAATGCCTGTAAGGCTATAGCATTGATGGCTGTTGACGAGACTGCGCAGGCGATGAATATTTATAATGGTAAATGATTCTTGTTATGTGGGAATTTAGAAAGGAAACAATATGGAAGTTTTAAGAGCCCCTTTTCGACTTTCAGAGATTGGGAGGCAGTACAAGGCGGCGAAAAATAAGAAAAAAATGCCCATAGAGATAATGGGTACCGATGGATATGCCAGGTATTATGTAATGGACTGTCTTGGTGAAAACCGCATAAAGCTTATTGTCACAAGCAGTGAAGACAGGGCAAAAGAAGTGTGGGAGGCCTATCGCTTTTTTGACCGGAACATATTGTATTATCCGTCAAAGGATGTGCTGTTTTATAGTGCGGATATTCATGGCCATACAATTTTGAGGCAGCGAATGGAAGTTGTAAGGTCAATTATAGAAGGAACGGTTTCTACGGTGGTGGTGTCAATTGATGCATTGCTTAACAAAATTGTGCCTCTTAAAGAATTAGAAAAACATATCATTTCTTTTGGTGTCGGAGAGGCACTTGATATGGAACAGATAAAAAAACAGTTGGTGGCGTTAGGCTATGAACGGAACGACTGGGTAGATGGAATTGGCCAGTTTACAATAAGGGGAGGTATTTTGGATATCTTCCCTATGAGTAGTGAATGTCCTTACCGTGTAGAGCTTTGGGGAGATGAGATTGACAGTATCAGAAGTTTTGATGTGGAAAGCCAGAGAAGTATTGAAAATATAGATTGTTTGTCGATTTATCCTGCAGCTGAAATGATATTAGACAGCGACAGGATTGAACAGGGAATTCATAAATTAGAGAAGGAGCATAAAATTTGTGCAAAAAAGCTCAAGGATGCGTTTCAGACAGAAGCCTATGCCAGAATTAATCGGGAAATGGAGTCGTTAAAGGAAGAACTTGAAAATTATCATAGTGCGATGGGTATTGACAGTTATATTGGGGCATTCTATGAGGAACTTAACAGTTTTCTTTCCTACATGCCAAAGGATACAATGATTTTGGTAGATGAGCCTGCAAGGGTAATGGAACGTGCCGAAGCATGCCAGTTAGAATTTAAGGAGAGCATGATAAGCAGGATAGAGGGTGGTTATATATTGCCGAGCCAGGCGGATATTCTGTTTGATTATAAAGAAATGGCAGGTAAAATAGCTGCAAAGGATACAGTGCTTTTTAGTATATTGGGCAAAGAGGAATCAGAATTTTATCCCCAGACAAAACTTAATTTTGATACAAAAATGGTTCCTACATATCATCACAATTTTGAAATGCTGCTAAAGGATATTAAAAACTGGAAAAAGGATAAATACAGGATTCTCCTGTTTTCGCCTTCAAAAACAAGAGGAGAACGGCTGGCCAGGGAATTGTCAGAGCAGAATGTGGTTTGTTTCTATCAGGAAAACTGTGATCGGGTGCTTGCAGAGACGGAAATGATGATTACAAATGGACGATTAAAATCAGGTTTTAGCATTCCGGAAATTAAACTTGTAGTATTGACTGAAGGAGATATTTTTGGACAAAAAAAGACAAAAACAAGAATAAAAAGAAAACCACTATATTCAGGTGAGAAAGTAAAAAGTTTTGATGATTTGAATATTGGGGATTACGTTGTTCATGAAAAGCATGGACTGGGTATTTATCAGGGAATTGAAAAAATAGAGGTCGATCAGGTTATAAAGGATTATATTGCGATTGAATACAGTGGTGGTTCAAAACTGTTTATTCTTGTATCTCAGCTTGATTTGATCCAAAAGTACTCTTCAAAAGAAGGTAGAAGGCCTAAGCTGAATAAGTTAGGCGGAAATGAATGGGAGAAGACAAAGTCAAAAGTACGTGGACAGGTACAAAATATTGCCAGGGAGCTGGTAGAGCTTTATGCGGCACGTCAGACAAAGGAAGGGTATGCTTACAGCAATGATACTGTATGGCAGAGAGAATTTGAAGAAATGTTTCCCTATGAGGAGACAGAGGATCAGCTGAGAGCCATTGAAGCAACCAAGGCAGACATGGAAAGCACAAAGATTATGGACCGTCTGATTTGTGGAGATGTGGGCTACGGAAAAACAGAGATTGCGATTCGTGCTGCATTTAAGGCGGTTCAGGATGGAAAGCAGGTAGCTTATCTGGTGCCGACTACTATTTTGGCACAGCAACACTATAATACATTTAAGGAAAGAATGCAGGATTTTCCGATTGAGATTGGTATGCTGTCGAGGTTTCTATCTGCCAAAGAGCAGAAAAAGACCTTAGACAACTTGAAAAAAGGACAGGTGGATATTATTATTGGAACACACAGGCTTCTTTCCAAGGATTTGGATTATAGTAATCTGGGACTTCTGATTATAGATGAAGAACAGCGTTTTGGAGTAAGCCATAAGGAAAAGATTAAGCAGATGAAGAAGGATATAGATGTTCTCACTCTTACTGCCACACCAATCCCGCGAACACTGCATATGAGCCTTATTGGTATCAGAGATATGAGTTTGCTGGAGGAACCTCCTGTAGATCGGAAAGCTATTCAGACCTATGTGTTAGAATATAACCCGGAACTTATAAAGGAGGCTGTGTGCAGGGAATTATCCCGTGGCGGACAGGTCTATTATGTATATAACCGTGTAAATACCATTGCAGATGTGGCTGCTGATTTGGCGCAGATTATGCCGGATGTCCGTATTTCATTTGCACATGGTCAAATGCGGGAGCAGGAATTAGAGAATGTTATGTATGCATTCATTAATAAGGAAATTGACGTTTTAGTTACTACTACAATTATTGAGACAGGATTGGATATCTCCAATGTTAATACTATGATTATTCATGATGCAGAGAACTTTGGACTTTCGCAGTTATACCAGCTTCGCGGACGGGTGGGGCGTTCTGACAAGACTGCATATGCCTTTTTGATGTATAAGAGGGATAAAATGCTAAAGGAAACAGCGGAGAAGAGATTAAAGGCAATTCGGGAATTTACTGATCTTGGTTCAGGCTTTAAGATTGCTATGAGAGACTTGGAAATTCGTGGTGCCGGTAATTTGCTTGGTGCGGATCAATCGGGGCATATGGAGGCAGTGGGATATGATTTGTATTGCAAGATGCTGAATGACGCCATATTAGAGCAAAAGGGAGAAATACCGAAAGAGGTGTATACAACCTCTGTAGAGCTTCCTATAGATGCATATATTCCGTCAACTTATGTTAAAAATGAGATGGTAAAGCTGGAACTTTACAAACGTATTTCCGGTGTTTGGAGTGATGAAGATTATGAGGATATGCTGGATGAACTGACAGACCGATTTGGGGATCCCACTTATGAGGTGTTGAATCTTTTGTCCATTGCAAAATTAAAGGCAAAGGCACATGCAGCAGGCATTAATTCCATTGTATATAAAAATAATCAGGTCCATATTGAGATGGCACAGGGTGCAAAAGTAAAGGTAGAGCTGTTGGATGCATTTCTCGCAAAATATTTGAATAACATTCGTGTTGTTGCCGGAGACAATGATGGTTTTATAGTAGATATCGGGACAAAGAGTCTTAAAAGCCTTCTGGATGAGATGGATAGTATTGTAGTTGATATCAATGAGTTGATTGAAAGATGAAAATAGGGTATACTACAGGAAACAGGAACCTTAAAAGCTTTGGAATAATTTGGGAGAACAGAGGTTTTATGGCTTTGTAAAGTATATGGAGGAATAGCATATGAAAAAAAGCAAATGTTTAATGACAATTGCATTATTAATTCTATGTGCAGTGATATCTACAGGCTGTGGCAGTGAAAAAGAAGAAGGAAAAAAGTCAATTGTATATAAGTTTGGAAATGAGGATATTTCTTATGGCGAATTCTATATTTATGCAAAAACAGTGGAAGAGGATTACCGGAAGGCTTATGGAAAGGGTATCTGGAGTTTGGAACTGGAGTCAGACGATGGAAAGAGTACAGTTAGAGATATCACCATTATAGATTTGATAAATGATATTAACAGGGTAAAGGTATTGGTTGAGCATGCTGAAGAATTGAATATTTCTCTGGGGGATAATGAAAAAGCAGAAGCAGAGCAAACTGCAACCGATTTTTATAAGGGTTTAACAGAAAAAGATATTGAAGAAATGGAGATTACAAAAAATCTGTTGGTGAAGGTTATTGAGGAAAATATGTTAGCAGCTAAGGTTTATGACCATATTATTTCTGAATATGATTTTGAAATTTCAGAAGAAGAAGCTAGAATGACTACATTTTTCGATATAATTTTTGAATGTAATACAATAAAAGAGGATGGAACGGTAGAGGAATATACGGAAGAAAAGAAAGCTGCCCAGTTAGAACGGGCAAACGAAGCATTGGCAGCCCTGGCACAGGGGGAGAGCGTTTCTTGTGATGATATTGTAAATAAGTATAATTTGCAGTATTCAGCTTCTTATACTATGTCAAAGGCAGGTTTAATAGAAGAATATGGTGAATTAATTGCAGATAAGGTTCTTTCATTGTCTGACGGTGAGGTAAGTACAGTGATGGAGAGTGATTATGGGTATCACATTTTTAAAATGGAAAAATCTAAAGATGATGAACTTACCAAAAAAAATAAAGAACAAATTATTGCTCAAAAGCAGAAAGAATATTTTAATGGCGTTTATGGGAAGTGGGAGAAAGAATATGATTCGCATTTTGTGATTGAAGGAGACGTGGATATGGAACTGGCTGGAAAATTCCCATTTTCAGAATAAAGACATGCCTATTTGGCGGCTGCTGCAAGTATATTGACTGAACAAGCTATACATGCGATAAAATCAAATATATTATAGAGAGGCTGATATATATGACAAAATTAGTTAAGACACCAATGATGGTGCGTTATTTGATAAAATTCGTTTTTAGGGTATTGATATTTGTCTGTGTTTTTGTTTTTTATTTATTGCACAAGGAATGGCTTTGCAGGTTGGTGACACAGTCTGTATGGAAGGGAATTTCATTTATCCATGTACTGTGGGGGTTATTTATGTTTATTATGGTTACACATATTATTTCACCTCCAAAATTATCAATGGCGCTTCGAAAAGCTAAAGATAAAGAATATGTGGAAGTTTCAAATTATTCGGAGCTGGAATTACATAGGTTTGTACATAACCAGAATGTGAAAGCATGGTCTGTTATGCTGGTATGGCTGATTTTTAACGGTATTTGGGGGGCACTTTATCTGTTTATGATTATTGATGAAGCGGATTTATTGATGCTGACGGTTTTTTATTTCCTATGCGATTATATATGTATCCTGCTGTATTGTCCGTTTCAATCGTTTATTATGAAAAATAAATGTTGTATTAACTGCCGTATTTATGACTGGGGACATTTCATGATGTTCACTCCAATGCTGTTTATCAGAAATTTTTTTAGCTGGAGTTTGTTCTTTACTTCCTGTGTGGTATTGATTCACTGGGAAATTATATATGCAAAGCATCCGGAAAGATTTTATAGCGGTTCGAATGGGGTGTTGCAGTGTGCCAATTGTAACGATAAAACCTGTCAGATTAAGAAAATTATTAAACGAAAAGTGACAGGGAATGAATAGAATACATTCCCTGTTATTATTAGTATGATGAAGCAAAAGCAGCAATAAATATAATTACATATTCTATAATGGCAATGATGATACCTATACTTGAGCAGATTATACCTGCAATTGCAGTACCGGGCTTTTTGCCGTTAAAGTCTTTTTGCTGTAGAATGCCAAATATAATGCCGAGAATAGAGAAGAGTATGCCGAGACCATAGCAGCAGTTGCAAGGAATACTTAATATACCTAATATAAGTGATGCTATTCCAAATCCTGTAGAAACCACCTCAGGAGCAGTTGAAATAGTGCTATTTGTTTCATATGGAGAACTGTAGGTATTTTCGTACATATCTGTAGTGTTAACAGACTTAGCACTATTAACGGATTCTGCAGCGTTATTATCCGGGGCAGATGTATAATCTGTATTGCCTGAAGGCGTAGTATTATCAAAAGCAGACACTGGTTTGTCATATGTTTGGGGTGTGCTGTCCTGTGTTTTATTTAAATTATTGTTTTCGTCCATGGTAATTTCTTCTCCTTTGATATATATATTTGTCTTAACTGCAAAAGGCAGTTACACATATAATAGAGTATAGCATTTTATTATGGATTTTGTAAAGAGAAATTGTTAGGTACATACATCAATATTAATTCAAATTAGAAAAGAAGGAAAAGAAATGAATCATAGAAAGTTAATAAAGGAATACTGTATTATTCATATTGTGTGTATCCTGGCGATTCTTATGACAGCCGGGTATCTGTTACTGCAGCAAAAGAAATTGCTTTCTCCAATTCCCTGTGTATTTTTGGAGCTTACGCATTTGTACTGCCCGGGATGCGGTGGCACAAGAGCTGTTATTGCACTTTTGCATGGTAATATACTACAGTCCTTGAGATTTAATCCGGCAGTATTTTTAGGTATCATTGTTATTCTTTATTATGAAGTGTGTGCAATCATAACAATTATAAAGAACAATGGACGGTGCTATTACAATAAGTATGGAATTCCGTTATATGTGTATCTTGTTATTATTGTGATATTTGCTATTGTCCGTGATATAATCCTGGTTAGATACGGAATAGACTGGTTAGCATAGATTCTTGTAAAAAGATTTGGAAAGGAAAAGATATGTTTGAGAAAAAAGAAATTTTGTATAGTGAAACGTTAGGGGTTTGTCAGGTCGCAGAATTGACAAAGCTGTCAGCAAAATCCGGAGAACAGGTACTGTATTACGGGCTGCGCTCCGTATATGATAAATCCAAAGTATCCTATATTCCTGTGGAAAACCATCAGGTGCAGCTTAGGAATCTTATTTCTCCGGAAGAAGCGAAGAGACTATCCGCTTCTGATCCGGATTCATTAAGTGAATTACAGAGAGAAGAAATAGAATATGTACTTGCAAATGTTAAATAAACAGTGATATGTCTATTTTGTGCCGGTAGATCCAAAACCTCCCTCTCCGCGGGTAGTTTCAGTTAATGTGTCACTTTCTTTAAAATGGGCGGTCAGATATGGTGTTATAATTAACTGCGCAATACGCTCTTTGGGTTCAATGCTTGCAATGGTAGTGCTGTGGTTGTGTAATGCAACCATGATTTCTCCACGGTAATCGGCGTCAATTACGCCAACTTTATTTGCAGGTGCCAGTCCTCTTTTGGATGCCAAGCTGCTTCGGGCATAGATAAGCCCAGCATATCCGGCTGGAATCTCTAAGGCCAGTCCGGTTGGGATTAATTTTGTCTCGGAAGGAGATAAAATTACAGGTTCACTTATACAGGCATATAAATCAGCACCAGCGGCGTACTCAGAACCATAGGTTGGGAGCGTGGCGTTTGGATTTAATTTTTTAACTGAAATATCAGAATTTAGCATTGTTTTATCCTTTCTTTATAATAAATAGAAAAATCTTTTGTGTCATCCCATAAAATCACTTTGTCTCCCTTCAGGGATTCAGGGACACAAATGATTCGCTGGTTTGAGGAACCGCGGAATTTTAAAGATAAATCCTTTTTTTCCTCCACAAATTCTCCATCTACTAATACATCAATATAGGAAAGCATATCATAGGTTTCTGTCCATTTTTTACACATATCATCTAAGATATCCTTTTCAAAATCATATCCGGTGTAGCACCATATATCCTTACCTGGAAATTGAGACTTAATTTCTTTTAAAAGCGGCAGAAGGCTTAGTTGATTTTTGTATTCAAATGGTTCACCGCCAAGTAATGAAAAGCCATGGATATAGGAAGGCTGTAGAGCCTCTAATATAGCATTAATTACATCACTGTCAAATAGTTTTCCATAATTAAAATCCCAGGTTTCCTTATTAAAGCATCCTTCACAATGGTGTGTACATCCACTTACAAAAAGACTTACACGTACGCCGGGACCGTTTGCAACATCACATTTTTTAATTGCTCCATAATTCATATTAATCTCCCTTATAAGTGAAGAACACGGGATTTAATTTCTTTTGTTTTACCTACATTCCAGAAATTTTCGCCGAGATAACCGCATGTTCTTCGGGTTACATTCATTTTAGCATGGTCTTTATTGCCGCACTGGGGACATTCCCATTCATTGTCATCGTTAATCTGAATCTCGCCATCAAAATCGCATATGTGGCAGTAATCAGATTTGGTGTTAAATTCGGCATATTGTATGTTGTCATAAATAAACCTGACCACTTCTGCAAGTGCGTCTAAATTATTACGCATATTAGGAATCTCTACATATGATATTGCTCCGCCGGAAGAGATTTTTTGGAACTGGCTCTCAAAACGGAATTTGCTGAAAGCATCAATGCTTTCCCTTACATCTACATGATAGGAGTTTGTATAATACCCCTTGTCTGTAACATCAGGAATACTTCCAAAACGCTCTAAGTCAATTCTTGCAAAACGATAACATAGAGATTCTGCCGGACTTCCATATAATCCAAAGCCTATTCCGGTTTCGGCTTTCCATTTGTCTGTGGCTGCACGCAGACGGTTCATAACACGAAGTGCAAAATCCTGGCCTATGGGCTTTGTGTGGCTGCATCCCTTCATTAATTTGGTTAATTCATATAAACCAATATATCCTAAGGAAATAGTAGAATATCCGTTCAGCAATAATTTGTCTATTGGTTCTCCCTTTGGAAGCCTTGCAATGGCGCCGTATTGCCAATGAACGGGACTTACATCGGAAGTGACTCCCATAAGGGCATTATGCCTGCACATTAAAGCTTCATAGCAAAGCTCTAAGCGTTCTTCTAACAAATTCCAAAATATTTCTTCATCACCGTCTGCAAGAATACCAATCTGTGGCAGATTAAGGCTTACTACACCCTGATTAAATCGTCCTTCAAATTTGTACTGACCGTTTTCGTCCTTCCATGGAGTAAGAAAGCTTCGGCATCCCATACAGGAAAATACATTTCCCTCATAATTTTCGCGCATTTTCTTTGCAGAAATATAATCGGGATAGAGACGTTTTGCAGAACATTTTACTGCTAACTCTGTGATATAGTCGTATTCGCCGCCCTTCAGGCAATTATGCTCATCTAACACATAGATTAATTTCGGGAATGCAGGAGTGATATAGACTCCTTTTTCATTTTTGATTCCCTCAAGCCTTTGACGAAGAATCTCTTCTATAATCATGGCGTTTTCTTTTATATACTCATCATCTTTATCGAGGTTTAGAAATAAAGTGACAAAAGGTGACTGACCATTGGTAGTCATTAATGTGTTAATCTGATATTGAATTGTCTGTACACCGGAACGAAGCTCGTCGTAAACCCGATCTTTTACGATTTTCTCAAGTACTTCTTTTGATACCTGCTCGCCATATTCAGCAGTTATTTTAACCTTAAACTTGTTGTATGATTTTCTTAAATATTTACCGAGATGGCGAACGTCTACAGACTGGCCGCCATACTGGCTGCTGGCAACAGCAGCGATTACCTGTGTCATAACTGTACATGCCACCTGAAAGCTTTTAGGGCTTTCGATTAATTTTCCATTCATAACAGTGCCATTATCCAACATATCTCCAATGTTAATTAAGCAACAGTTGAAAATTGGCTGTAAGAAATAGTCGGCATCATGAAAATGTAAGATTCCTGCCTCGTGTGCCTTGGAGATTTTTTCCGGTAACAAAATGCGCTTTGTTAAATCTTTTGATACCTCTCCGGCAATCAAGTCACGCTGAGTCGAAGCAACAGTTGCATTTTTGTTAGAGTTTTCTTCCATAACATCCTTATTACGGTTCTGAATTAAACTCAAAATAGAATCATCGGTTGTATTTGCCTTCCTTATCAGTTCTCTGGAATAGCGGTAAATAATGTAAGTTTTCGCCAGTACAAATTTTTTCTCGTCCATGAGCTTTTGCTCAATAATATCCTGGATATCTTCTACCAGCATGCGATGACGGTTCTTGGTCTCAATGCAAGAAATAATATATTCAATGGTGTCATCTGTAACTTTTTCTGAAGGTTCAACTTCAGAATTTGCTTTTTGGATTGCAAGCTTGATTTTGTTTCTGTCATATGAAACTGTGGTTCCGTCACGTTTAATCACTTTCATGGCATAACTCCTTACTTTTAATTAGAACACAAAACATGCAGCTTCCATGGCATATTTTGCCTGAAAATAGACTTATTATACCACCCTATGTTGCGATTGTAAATGCTAAAAAACACAATATAGTGTATAAAAATGTAGAATGTATATATAAAGTACAGGTTTGCAGGCGTCTGGATTGTGTAAATAAAACAATTAAAACAATGGTATTTTTGTGAAATTTCATAAAGGGTCTTTTTTTTTTGCTTTTTTTGTGATATAAATTTACTGTATGCATTTCGGAAGGAAATCCGGATTGAAATAATAGAGAATGGAAGGAAAGGTAATAATGAACAAAAAGAGAATTGGAGCAATTGTTTTAGCAGGTACAATGGTGCTTAGCTTGACAGGCTGTGGCAGCAACAGCAAAGCAAAGGCATATAGCAAATATGTGGAGTTGGGCGATTATAAGGGGATTGAGTATACAAAGACTGTTCAGGAGGTTACAAATGATGATATACAGTCAAAGGTCGATTCTTTTTTGGAAGGGCTTGCCGAAACTGAGGAAGTCAGCAATCGTGCCGTAAAAGACGGAGATATCGTCAATATTGACTATGTGGGAACAAAAGATGGAGAGGCCTTTGATGGCGGTACTGCTGAAGGCCAAGATTTGACAATTGGCTCAGGCTCTTTTATAGAAGGCTTTGAGGAAGGCTTAATCGGGCATAAAACAGGAGAAGAAGTTTCTTTGGATTTGAAGTTTCCTGATGAATATCCGTCAGAGGAGCTTGCAGGACAGGAAGTAAATTTTGCTGTTACCATTAATTCTATCTCTGTTAAGACGACACCAAAGCTTACAGATGAACTGGTAAAGAAGAATACGGATTACGATACAGTATCTGCATATAAGGATTCAATTGAAGAAGATTTAAAAAAGCAGAATGAAGAAAGTGCTGAACAGGCTTCACAGAGAGATATTTTTAATAAAGTAGTAGATAATTGTAAAGTTACAGGATATGATGAGGCAGAAGTAAAGGATTTGGTGGATAAGGAATTTGAGAATTTTAAGCAGACGGCATCCAGCTATGAGAGTATGGGTTACAGCTATGAAGATGTACTGTCAATGTATGGCTATACTTCTGAGGATGAATTAAAGACAGGTATAACGGAATATATAAAGAATTATCTGAATCAGAAAATGATATTATACTGTATTGCTGATAAGGAAGGCATTAAAGTTCCGAGTGATGAAGTTGAAAAGATGGAAGAAGAATATATGACTCAGTCTGGTGTTGAGAACAAGGAAGAATTATATGAGTATTATGGTGATGACTATTTTGAGCTGGCACTTTTATCAGAAAAGGTGATGGATTTCTTAAAAAATAATGCAGTGCTTGTGGATAGTACAGAGGAAACATCTGAGGATATGACGGAGCAGAAGGATGCAACCGAGGCTGAGAAAACATCTGAAGATGAGACAACTGAGACAGAAAGCACATCTGAAGATGCATCTACGGAAAAAACAGAAGAGTAAAATAGGGGTTTGACAAGGAAATAGACCTTTGTTATAATTCTATTATCTTTACGTGAAATAGAGGAGGAATATTGTGAAAAATGGTGCTATTTTAAGTGGTGCATTGTTAGCAGCAGCTACTGTTGGAATGTTATGTCCGTCTTTTGTGAGTCATGCAGAGATATTGGATGATTCTACAGTTGGTATTACTTATGCGCTGGATCAGTATGTTTCTGATTTGCAGATTAACGAGATAAAAGAAGATACGCAGATAACTGAAGAGAAGGAAGCAGAGCAGGAAGAGCAGCAGGCAGAACCGACCTGCAAATATCCCGAATTTGAAGGGAAATGCCTTGCCTATGTAGAAGAGGCAGTTAATGTAAGAAAAGAACCTAATGAAGATTCTGAACGTGTGGGAAGCCTCCCAGTTCACGGTGTTGCTATAGTTGTAGAAAAAGGAGATACATGGACAAAGATTGAATCAGGAATTACATTGGGGTATGTAAGGAATGATTACTTGCTGTTTGGAGATCAAGCTGGTGCTTATGCTGAGGAAACATGTCCTAAGGTTGCAACAGTAAATACAACAACATTGTATGTTCGTGCACAGCAGAATGAAAATAGTGACTGCCTTACTTTGATTCCGGAAGATGAGAGTTATGAAGTCATACCACGGGATGATGATGTAGATGGATGGACTTATATAAAAGTAGATTCTGATATAGAAGGTTACGTTTCTTCTGAATATATTGATATATCTTATGGATTTTCTCATGCTATCTCTGTAGCGGAGGAGGAAGAGATCAAAAGAAAAGAGGAAGAAGCAGAGGCGGCCAGATTAGCGGAGATGACAAGTACGAAGCGTCAGCAGGTTATAGATTATGCACTTCAGTTTGTTGGTAATCCGTATGTGTATGGTGGAACAAGTTTGACAAATGGAACAGACTGTTCCGGTTTTACAATGAGTGTATATGCACATTTTGGTTATGGTATACCAAGAACGGCAGCGGCACAGATGGAAGGGCTTACAAATGTAAGTTTAGATGAAATTCAGCCTGGAGATTTGCTGTTTTATAGAGGTTCCGGCGGGGACATTGGTCATGTTACTATGTATATTGGTGGTGGACAGGTTGTACATGCCAGTAGCAGCACAACAGGAATTATTATATCCAATATAGGATATCGTACACCTTGTGCAGCAGCGAGAATTATTTGGGATTAAATTATATTGATATTGCAGGAGGGCATCGCATAAATGCGATGCCCTCCTTTGTTGTCACAATAGAGA
>JAIDHZ010000204.1 GCA_029052995.1 Lachnospiraceae bacterium
ATATATATATTTTTATTATATAGTGTTATATGTTAGAATAATTCATGAGAAAATTGATATAAGAAAAGGAGCGAGTGCTATGGGAATGACAATGACGCAGAAAATATTAGCTGCACATGCCGGACTGCCTTTTGTAGAAGCAGGGCAGCTGATTGAGGCAGACTTGGATTTAGTATTGGGAAATGATGTGACAACACCGGTGGCAATTCATGAAATGGAAAAGTTTAATACAGACAAGGTGTTTGATAAGGATAAAATTGCAATGGTCTTAGACCATTTTACACCTAACAAGGATATCAAGAGTGCGGAGCATTGTAAGTGTGTAAGAGAGTATGCAGGTGAGCATGATATTACCAATTTCTTTGATGTGGGTGAAATGGGTATCGAGCATGCACTGTTACCGGAAAAAGGCCTGATTGTGGCAGGTGAGACATGTATCGGAGCGGATTCACATACCTGTACTTATGGTGCGCTTGGTGCATTTTCAACCGGAGTTGGTTCTACAGATATGGCTGCCGGTATGGCAACGGGCAAGGCTTGGTTTAAGGTGCCTTCCGCAATAAAGTTTGTAATTACCGGAACACCGAAAAAATGGGTCAGTGGAAAAGATGTCATTTTACACATTATTGGCATGATTGGTGTGGATGGAGCATTGTACAAATCTATGGAGTTTGTGGGAGACGGTATTGCACATCTTTCTATGGATGACCGCTTCAGTATGGCGAATATGGCCATTGAAGCAGGTGCAAAGAATGGCATATTCCCTGTAGATGATAAGACCATTGCCTATATGAAGGAGCATTCTGTTAAAGAGTACAGGGTTTATGAAGCAGATGAGGACGCAGTTTATGATGAGACGTATACTATTGATTTAAGTTCATTAGAGCCTACGGTTGCATTTCCACATTTACCGGAAAATACAAAGCCGATTAGCGAGGTGCCGGAGATTTCAATTGACCAGGTTGTAATCGGTTCCTGCACTAACGGACGGATTGAGGATTTAAGGGTTGCGGCAAAGATATTAGAGGGAAGAAAATGTGCGAAGGGACTTCGTGTCATCGTGATTCCTGCAACCCAGGCAATTTATTTACAGGCAATGGAAGAGGGACTTTTAAAAATCTTTGTGGAAGCAGGTGCAGTTGTATCAACCCCGACCTGTGGACCGTGTCTTGGCGGACATATGGGTATCCTTGCAGCAGGTGAGAGAGCAGAGGCAACCACAAACCGTAATTTTGTAGGACGTATGGGACATGTAGATTCGGAGATTTATTTGGCTTCCCCTGCAGTGGCGGCAGCTTCGGCGGTAACAGGCAAGATTTCATGCCCATGCCAGATTGGACTGTAAAAGTATAGAGTTTAGTGGATTCAAGCCTAAAAGGCGAGGAATGAACTTAGTATAATCGTTTAGTATGGAGGTTGAATAATATGAAAGCACATGGAACAGTACACAAATATGGTGATAACGTGGATACGGACGTTATAATTCCTGCAAGATATTTAAATTCATCTGACCCGGCAGAGCTGGCAAAGAACTGCATGGAGGATATCGATAAGGATTTCGTAAATCGTGTAAAACCGGGAGACATTATGGTGGCGAATAAGAACTTTGGATGCGGTTCCTCCAGAGAGCATGCACCCATTGCCATTAAAGCGAGTGGAATCAGCTGCGTGATTGCAGAGACCTTTGCGAGAATTTTTTACCGCAATGCCATCAATATCGGACTGCCAATTATCGAGTGCCCGGAGGCGGCAAAGGAGATTGAGGCCGGGGATGAGGTGGAGATTGATTTTGATTCCGGAATGATTTATGATAAGACGAAGGGAACGGAGTATAAAGGCCAGGCATTTCCACCATTTATGCAGGAGATTATTAAGGCTGAGGGACTGGTAAATTATATCAATAACAAATAGAAGTGTTATTTTCAGCGAAGATATGAGAAAAATATATTATTAATAGCTGTGTTTAAGCAAAATAACAGATTGGAGTTTTTATGAAAGCAATAATCGGAAACAGTGACGGACCTACTGCCATATTCTTAGCAGGCAGATTAGGAAGTGGAATCGGTATCATAATTGGTATCATATTACTGGTGGCAGTAATTATTTTAGGAATATATATTAAAAAGAAAAGGAAGAAGAAGGATGAACTATAATTTAGCTGTGATTAAAGGTGATGGTATTGGTCCGGAGGTTGTTACCCAAGCCATGAAAGTATTGGATAAGATCGGAGAAAAGTTTGGTCATACCTTTTTGTATGATCAGCTTTTAATGGGAGGCTGTTCCATTGACGAATACGGAGAACCGTTGACTGATGAGACTGTGAAGCGGGCGAAGATGGCAGATGCAGTATTGCTTGGTTCTATCGGCGGTGATACCTCTACGTCTCCATGGTATAAGTTAGAGCCCCATTTACGGCCGGAGGCAGGGCTTTTGAAAATCCGCAAGGAGTTAAACCTGTTTGCAAATCTTAGACCGGCTCTCTTATATCCGGAGTTAAAGGGTGCATGTCCTTTGAAGGAAGAGATTGCCAACAAAGGTTTTGATATGATGATTATGCGGGAGCTGACAGGTGGATTATATTTTGGTGAGCGTAAGACCGTAGAAGAAAACGGCAAAAAGAAAGCAATTGATACCTTAACTTATTCTGAGGACGAGATTAGAAGAATTGCAATTCGTGGATTTGATATCGCCATGAAGAGACGTAAGAAAGTAACCTCTGTAGATAAGGCGAATGTATTGGATTCATCCAGACTTTGGAGAGCCGTTGTAAATGAGGTGGCAAAGGATTATCCGGAGGTAGAGGTAGAGCATATGTTGGTGGATAACTGTGCAATGCAGTTAGTTAAGGACCCTGCCCAGTTTGATGTGATTTTGACAGAGAATATGTTTGGTGATATTTTATCTGACGAGGCCTCCATGGTCACAGGATCCATTGGAATGCTGGCCTCTGCATCATTAAATGAAACAAAGTTTGGTATGTATGAGCCAAGCGGCGGTTCTGCACCGGATATTGCAGGACAGAATAAAGCAAACCCTATTGCAACGATTCTTTCAGCAGCAATGCTGCTACGGTTTTCGTTAGATCTGGACAAGGAAGCGGATGCCATTGAGGCGGCTGTCAAGAAGGTGTTGGAAGAAGGATATCGTACCTGTGATATTGTATCTGAGGGGACAACCTTAGTCGGCACTACTGAGATGGGGGATTTGATTGCAGAGAGAGTATAGACTGCATGGCAAATCGGAAGTAGCCGGGATAATGTCATCCTGCCTACCGGAGGTATTAATATGGGTTATCTACAAGGAAACTGCCCTGAGTGTGGAGTCAAGGTACGAGAAAAGTGCAATGCATGGGTGTATGGCAGCCCGATAAGAACTTGTCCCAATTGCAAAAAAGAGTTTCTGGATAAAAGATGGAGAGAAGTTGCAATTGACGGATTTACGCCAGGCTCCAAGAATGCAAAGTTCTATTTAGGAGCAACGGTTGGATTTCTATTATTCACGATTGCCTGCATTTTATGGCTTAGGAGCATGATAAGGATACAAGGATATTATCCAATCAAATTAGTCGGTTGTATCGTGATTGGCATTGTTGGTACAATTGTATGTGCGGTTGTATTTTTTCGGATTATAACAGGATATGAAGATAAACAAAATGCAAGATATATGGATGAATCGAAACGGAGACTGCAGGATAGAAATTATGTAGATAAGCTTATTTCATTTGGATATACAGTCCCAGACGAGTTCACGAAATAATTAGCTTCAGATTTGTCAAATTATCAAAAAGGAGATAAACTGGATGAAAAACCGTAAAATACCATTTGCCTTTTTTGTATTTGGAGTTATACAATGTCTTATACGATATTTTCTAATTGGTATTATGGGATTGATTTGTCTGTTGATTGGAATTATCACCCATAGTAATGCAGTACAATTTGGATTTTGTATGATTCTGCTTTGGATTTTATTTTCTATCATTGATGAAATTCGGATTTGTCATACAATCAGGAAGGATAATAG
>JAIDHZ010000205.1 GCA_029052995.1 Lachnospiraceae bacterium
AATTGGATTAGTATGAACTGTAGTTATAAGTATAAAAGTGATATTAAAACAGTACTAACACAAAAGGAATTGAATTGTCAGTTCCTTTTGTGTTAGAGCCATAATATAATTGAAAAGATTTATGTTTATTTTTTAAATATTTTTTTCAATGTATCATCACTATGCAGTAACTCTTTAGCCTTTTTGCGGTATTTTTCCTCATGCAGGAAGGTGTGCCGGAATGGTTTTATGGAGGGGGCTAAATCAATGGCTTTTTCATAGTCTTTTACATTTAATTCCAATGCCTCTACATAGTCAAAAAAGCCAGTGTCTGTAAAGATTGTATGCACTCTTTTATAGCGGTGGTCATGGACAAGGCTCATAAGATAAGTGGCAATGCCTACCTGGATGCCATGGAGTTGTGGTCTTTCAAGTATCTTATCTAGGGCATGGGAGATTAAATGCTCGCTACCGCTGGTGGGAGAACTGTTTCCTGCAATCTCATTTGCTATGCCGCTCATGGCAAGGGAATCCAGAAGCTCTTTTAAAAACAGTTCATCTTTGATGCTTTCAAATGGGGTTCTTACAAAGCTGTTGACTGATTTTTTTGCAATCATCATTGCGAAATCATTCACTTCTGTATATCCCTGATCTTCTTCGTACTGCCAGTCGTAAAGGGCGGTAATTTTGGAAACCATGTCTCCGACTCCGGAATAGAGAAAATGCTCCGGTGCACTTTTGATGACTCCGATATCTACGATAATACCGTATGCCATTCTGGCGGGAACGGAACTGCGTCTTCCGTCAATCAAAAGGGATGCGCTGGCACTGGAAAAGCCGTCACTTGAGGCAGATGTTGGTACACTGATAAATGGAAGCTTTCTAAGGAAACCTGTGTATTTGGCAGAGTCAATTACTTTGCCTCCACCGATTCCGATAATGGCCTGAGTTTTATTTGGAAGGCTGAAAGCAAGGGTGGTAATATCTTCTAACCGTACCGAATCAAGCTCCTGATATTCAAGAATTTCAATATCTGCATTGCCTAAAGATTCCATTACCGTATTGCCGAACATTTCAATAAGCCCGTTTCCAAAGAAAATGACTACCTTTTTGATTCCGCTTTCTTTCATATATTCCCCAATCCGGGAAAGTGCTCCGTTTTCTATCTTCATAAGTGCCGGGATGGCAATGTAATCGTTATTTTTTGATTTCATGGTGTCTCCTTTCAAAACTGTAAGATGTTATATCATGTTTAAATTATAACCATAATAACATGGTTATAACGGATTTTCCATATAAAAAGAGAAGTGTGTCATTGCCTGAGTTCTTAAATGTGCTATAATACATTGTATTAATTGTTTTGTGCGGTTAGGATAAAGATGTTGAAAGGATTTGTTTTAAGAATGGTTCAAATGATATTATGTCGGTACAGATTAGGGAACAAAAGAGCTGATTGACAAAAATAGAAATGATTTTTATAATATAGTATAATATCTGTCTCTTATAAAAATCTGACGCTGCCGACGAACTCTAGGGTGTATATCTCGGTGGTCTCCG
>JAIDHZ010000206.1 GCA_029052995.1 Lachnospiraceae bacterium
AAATAATATAAAATACAGATTTATAACTTGATATATTTGATGTTTTTGTAAAATGCATTTTACAAAGTTGACAATCATCTCCATGAAAAAATAATCCGAACATTTCATCAGTGAAATGTCCGGATTATTTTTCGTTTTGTGAATGATACTTTGGCTGACAGAGAAGAAGGGAAGCGTACTCTAAGAGCCGGTTTACATCCGAGTCATCCATTTTGCCTGTCCGTTCAATCAGCAGCGGAAATACTGTCCTAGTTTTTGGTTTTAATAACATATAATCTTCATATAACTTATCAAATTCTGTGGAAGAAGGATTCAGGGAATCAGGAAACTCTCTGCCGATCAAAAGATAATCAATCGATACATCAAAATAGGAAGCTATCATGAAAAGTGTGTTGTAATTCGGTTCCTTTCCCTTGGTTTCATATCCTGCTATGGTTGGCCTAGTAACATTCAGATAATCTGCCAAATCCTGCTGGGTAACATTGCGGGTATTCCGAAGTTTCTTTAATCGTGCAGCAAATGATGACATTCATTCACCTCCATTTAAAGTATTGTTATTCCGTATAAATGCAAATATATTGATTTTATATAGTTTTTCAGAAATCCGATTCTGATATTCATAATAAATCTATTATATTACAAGTATAAAAGGGAAAACAGACATGTGTCTTACAGAAATGTAATATATTGACATTGTGTCTAAAAGACACTATAATAATTACTATAAAAGCTATACATAAAAAACAAGGAGGCAATGTGATGAAGGTACGAAGAAAATGGGCTGCAGGGATGATGATTTTGGTGTTGCTGCTCGGTACGCTGTCTGTACCGAAGGGAGCAGAAGCAGCATCCCGGAAGGTGAAGGTCAAGAAGATTACATCGGTTAGTTCCATAACCGACAGCAAGACAATATATCTTGCAAAGGGGAAAACAGTAAAATTAAAGACGACAGTGACCGTTACGCCGGACAAACCGGAAAACCGGAAGGTCACATATAAAAGCTCTGACAAAAAAATAGCTACAGTTACCGGCAAGGGTGTTATTAAGGGTAAGAAAGCAGGTAATGCAAAAATTACCGTAACATCGAAAAAGGACAGCAAGAAGAAAGCAACAGTGAAGGTTAAGGTTGTTAAGGGGAAGGTAACAGGGATTCAGTTAAATAAAACCTCCGCAACCCTTACAGTGGGTGACACAGTAAAGCTGAAGGCTGATGTGAAAACAAGCAGGGGAGGCAGGAAGGATGTGGCATGGACATCCTCTAAGGAAAAGGTTGCCACTGTTAATAAGGGAACTGTAACAGCAGTGGGTGCAGGTGAGACAACGATTACGGTAAAAGCGGCAGACGGCAGCGGCAAGAAAGCAGCCTGTAAGGTAATGGTTAAGAAACCGGAAACGCCGGAGAAGCCGAACCCGGAGGTTCCCACACATGTGGAGAAAAATGCTTCTGATGTAGCAGCATTACAAGCGATTATTAAAGAGCAGAAATCATTGGGTGCTTATGTACCTACAGACTTAGATGCTTCCGCTTACACTTGGGATGAGAAAAATGGACGGCTGACAGGTATTAATTGGCCTACCTGTAAATTGCAGAAAACTCTTTCGTTTGAGGGATTAACAGCTTTGACAGACTTGGATTGCTACAGTAACCAGTTAAGCAAGTTGGATGTGAGCAAAAATACATTATTGGAACGCTTGTCTTGCGGCAGTAACCAGTTAACGAAGCTGGATGTGAGCAAAAATACGGCATTGACAGAATTGAATTGCTTCGGAAACCAGCTAACGGAGCTGGATGTGAGCGGATGTACGGAATTGACACAATTGAA
>JAIDHZ010000207.1 GCA_029052995.1 Lachnospiraceae bacterium
CGGTGGCTACGGCTAGAAAATCCAACGTAGCAGATAGACAAATAGACAAGTAGGTTTGCCTAATTATCAACGTGTCAATGCACTAGACTACTGCTCATCTACATAAACACCATAAACCTCCTCCATATCATTTATTTTTAACAGCGTGTCCTTATTATCACGAATCATCACACCGTAAAAGCTTAGT
Organism: Lachnospiraceae bacterium; assembly: GCA_029052995.1. Classification (GTDB taxonomy): domain Bacteria; phylum Bacillota; class Clostridia; order Lachnospirales; family Lachnospiraceae; genus CAG-590. The sequence continues at coordinate 188 of JAIDHZ010000207.1, forward strand.
CCGTTGTCCTCTATATATTTTGCCGCCCATTCATATTCATGTGTATCTCCCCCCACAAGCTTCTGAAATCCTTTTTGATCTGACATATATCTAAGCATGCTGCAAAAATGGGAGGTACACCATTCCTCATCTTTTATACGCTTGTCATGCATCACCAAAGGATCATCATCCATATCCATTCTACCCTCGTAAATATACAAATCAGGATATCCCTCCAAAATATAATCCTTTACTCTTCCGGCATTTTCCGTTGCATATCCCAGGCACATTCCATCACAGTCCTCACTGGTGCGTACAGCATTCCATTCAACATCTGCATCATCCGGCAGTTTAGTAATAAATTTCTGCAGCTCGTCAAAATCCATATCCTGTTTAAAGGTGACATACCCATCATATATTTCATTTTCATCAAGCTTTTCCAAGTCCTCCTTGACATATTCCAAATAGGTTATCCAGTTTGCAAGGCTCTCATCCTCTGACAGTCCCCATACCTCTTTTCTTTTTTCCACCCGTTCCCCGATGGTTCCGCCTTCCTTCGGCAAATCACAGGAAGCGAAATAATTCGGCGAAGGTCTGTAAAATAAACTGGGATTATATAACGTCAGCTCCCCTTTGTTAATCTTCCCTGCCACATCCACAAACTGACCATTATAGCTTGTAGTCTGGTGAATCGTAATTTCATAATTTCCAAATCCGTTATTCTGTACTGAAACCTTATCCCGGTGTTTACCAGGCAGTGTCAGATTGGAGTATATGTCCCAGTCCAGTTCCAGCTTGGAAATAGCAGCTCTGTCCGCCCAGTTTCCTTTCCCACTTTTTTCTTTTATCACCACCTTTTCCGGATTATAGTAAAATGCTGCCACAAGGGGGGATAACCCAAACATACAAAACAAGACAACCGCCATAACGACAGCTGTAACCGCAGTTCCCATTTTTACAAAGGCACGGTGAATTGACTTATTGATTAACCGGGTAAATTCCTCCGACTGCCGGTCGTCAATGACATTCTTTTGTCTTCTTCCAACTTTACTTCCCTTTGCAGATGCTTTATCTTCCTCCAAAGTATCATCATTAGAAAATTCCCCGCTTGTATTCTGCTCCCATTCTTCATCCATCTGTTCTAACAGATATTCACCAATTGCCTCCTGACGTTCAATATCTGCCATCACCTTTTTTTTCATTTCTTCTTCAAGCGTTCCAGTTTTCATTTTCTCTATTAATTCACGATATTTCATAGCCATGCTCCTCCATATATTCTTTCAATTGTTTTCTTCCCCTGTGTGCCAGAATACGTACATTTTCCGGTGTCAGCTTCAAAAAAAACGCAATCTGTTTTGCTGAAAACCCGGAAAAATACTGCAATGTCAAAATTTCCCGCTGCCGCCAATCCAATTGCTGTAAACCATCATATAATATGCGTTCCTTCTCTGTCTGCAGCATTTGCTCTAACACACTATCCTTTTGCTGTGTCCGTTCCGTATCTACCACATCTGCCGTATCCGAAACCAAAACCTGCCTGCCACACCGTTTTATTTCATTCATACAAAGATTTTTTGCCACCCGGTAAAGCCATGCACGAAAATTGCTATGGCTTTCCGGCAGGGAACACATTGCCTTTACAAATACCTCCTGCATCAAATCTTCCGCCATAGCTTTATTATTGCAAAGAGAATAGAGATAAAGATAAATTTCCCTAGCATAGGCACGGTATATCTTTGTCAATAAGTCCGAATCCAATCCATCACCTCCATCATAAGTACATGCATATGTATAACAATCAAAATACAGAAATGTTACAAATTATTTTTAAATAATTTAAAAAGGAAAGCAGTCCACATTTTATAATTGCTGCTTTCCTCTAATATACTAGTGTACCATCTATTCTTCCGGCAGACTACGTTGCCATCAGCCATCGCCATCCCATAACTGTTTTAAAACTTTAACGGCTGTTTTAGTGCCACTCCAAGCTTCGTAAGGGTTGCATCTAACGCACATAAGACTTCTTCCATATTCTCCTGACTACAGTTATAGCCCATATGTCCAATCCTGATTACCTCTCCTGCCATTACATCAAAGGAACCGGCAAGCATAATACCGTGTTCTTCCCTCATTACTCTAAGTATGTCTGATGCAGTGACACCACCTGGAACAGTAAACACCGTAACCGTATCAGAGTATCCATTTTCTGCATATAAATGAAGTCCTGACCGGACAATTGCCTCTCTAGTCTTTTTGGCAATACGGGCATGGCGTCCTAACATATCCGGATCGTTTTTAATATTTTCCAATGCCTGCCTTAGACCGTAAATATCACTGATTGGCATGGAATATGGGAACCATTTATTTTCATAGTAATCTTTAAAAATCATGAGATTTGCATAAAAAGATGGAATCTTCGTCTTACGGTTTTCCATAGCCTGTTTTGCTGCATCACTAAGCGTCACAAGTGTAAGTCCAATAGGAGCTGAGATAGCTTTTTGTGAACCGCCGCATAAAATATCAATTTGTGACTCGTCCACATCCACTGCATTGCCAAACATGCCGGAAACCGAATCCACCACAGTAATGATTCCATATTCCTTTAAAAGCGGGCAAAGCTTTGAAATATCATTTAACATACCGCTTGGCGTATCACAATGAACTAAAGTTGCATATTTAAAATCCGAATCTTTATCCAAATATTCCCTTAAAGGTTCCGTTTCTATCTCCCTCTTATAATCCACGGTATATAACACAGGTTCACCACCGTACATGCTGACAAAATCACCGAAACCTTTTCCAAATACTCCATTGTTAAGCACCAGAACACGGTCACCGGTCTCTGTAATAGAGGCAATTGCAGCCTCCAATCCGAGAATACCCTCACCACTTAATATCAGGCTCTCGTTTTCCGTATGCAGTAAGCTGCTGTATAACTCACAGGTTTCTTTATAATAATCAAAAAAATCAGTATCAAAATCAGGATTACCAACCTCTATACTCCTTGCATTCCTTACATTTTCCGCAACCATAGTAGGTCCCGGTGTCATCATTTTATACATTGTACATCCTCCGGATTTTCTAATATATTTACGATGCCCATTATACACCTATTGTACCATTTTTCAAACCGTTTTCTGACATCTTACTACGAAAGTCAACAACCCCGCTGCAATCCACATACTTTTCACACTTGCATTTTTTGTTCAAATGTACTATCTTAGATAGTTGTATGTGAAAGGAAGAAAAATAATGCTTAAAAAAATTGCTATTATAAATGATATATCCGGCTTTGGCCGCTGCTCAGTCACCGTGGCGCTGCCTATTCTTTCCGCAATGGGAATACAATGCGGTGTAGTTCCCACTGCAGTTTTATCAAACCATACAGAATATCCGGAATATTCCATATTAGATTTTACTCCCTATATGAAGGAATATATATCCAAATGGCACAGCCTTAACCTTCACTTTGACGGTGTTTATACAGGATTTTTAGGCTCAGAACAACAGCTGTATTATATTTTAGAAATGATGTCTGAATTTACCTTTGCAAACAGAATTGTTGACCCGGTTATGGGTGATCATGGTGTCATTTATGACTCATATACAAAGGAAATGTGTAAAACAATGAAACAGCTTGTAATCCGGTCAACGCTTACTACACCAAACGTAACGGAACTCTGCATTTTGACAGGGCATAGCTATCAGGAAAATCTGACAGAAAAAGAGATATGTTCCATGTGTGAGGAATTGGTTTTACAGGGAACAGGGAATATTGTAGTGACTGGTTTAGAAAGAGAACGGGAAATCGGAAATGCCATTTATGAAAATGGCAGATTTACAGTGCATTATAGCCCTAAAGTACTGCCTCTTCGCCCTGGTACCGGGGATGTATTTGCCTCAATTCTCGCCGGAGATAGTTTACATAATGTTGCATTACAGGAATCTGTTGACAAAGCAAGCCATTTTATATGCACATGCCTTAACACTTCTGGCAAATGGCAGATTCCCATCAATGACGGTGTATGTTTTGAGGAACATTTGGATATGCTTATTTCATCAGGGAAATAAGGAACAGATACTTCTTCTATCTTCTTTCATTTTCCGCATCATGCATCTTAATACTTACTTTATAATAGTAATCTGCGTATTCCTGGGAAATGAACCGTCCTTTCACCAGATTTTCCAACGTATTAATAAACTCTCTCTGCGACATTTCTGCATGGCAGAGTTCCCCTAACACCTTCTCAACCGCATATTTATATTCTGTAATACTGTAGGCTTTATCACTAAACAGAATATGGGCTGAATAAATGCGCTTGAAAAATCCGTTAAATTGATCCGACCTGGTAATCCTGTCAGATGGCATAAAATTCATATATAACAAATCCATTACCTTTGCAATGGAACGAGCGGTTATTTGGATGTCCGGATAAATACTATACAAATTTTTTGCTCTGTAGCTGCCTCTTTCTGATTTATAATTAAAATAATCAGGTAAATATTCCCTGAAAACAGAAGTAACTAAATTTTCTTTTTCAAATGCCTTGTACTCCTCTGCCCTGTCTACCCTCACATGAGGTACATAACCAACATGTTTTATCAAATCTCTGGAAATACTGATTTTCCTTGGCTCCTTTTCAAGCAGCAGCAAATATACTTTATTATGAACTCTCCATATAAATGCCGGACACTCTTTAATATGATAGGACCTAGAATTATCAATTATAATCGGTAAATGTTCTTTCCGTACATGATATCTACGCTTTACCTGTCTTAACACCTGTTCGTTATATCGTTCAAATGCTTCAACAATATCTTCTGCCCTTTCTTCTGCTTCAGGCTCTTGTTTGGATTTCTTTACTTTTTCCTTCGGTTCCTTTTCAGGCTTTAACTTCTTTTCCTTACGGCCTGATTTCTTTTTGTCTTCTTTTTCTTTTCTGTTCTCCTTTTTCCGTAACTTTTCCTCCTGCTCAGCTTCCTGTTTTGCCTCCAAAAGAACCTTCCGAGCTTCTTTAATTGCCTCCTTTTTTTCGTGCTCCTTCTGCCTCTTAAATACGTCTGAATTCTTCAACACAATCCCATCTTTTTTAACTGATACAGAATTTACAGTATCTTTTTTTCCATACTTGTTCACTTCTGCCACAAAATCTTCATCAACCAGTTCAAAGCTTTGGGAAATCATAAGGG
>JAIDHZ010000208.1 GCA_029052995.1 Lachnospiraceae bacterium
GCCATACGTTCCCTCCGCTGCCGCAAAATATTTTTTATCTATAAACAAAGATGCAAGCGCCATACTCATCTCCAGATGTCCGCCCGGATTACTTCTTAAGTCAATAATCAGGTTTTTTGCCCCCTCCTCTTTCATTTTTTTCACCTGATCTTTCATTTTTGCCTTTAAGCCTCCATATTTTTCATCTTCATCCGTTTCAAAAGCAGAGGCATACCGAACCATAGGGTCCAGTGACATATCATTGATAACCAAACAGGCAGTATCCTCATTTACCATTTTATAAGAAAGGTTTGTCTGTTCCATGAACCCAAGCATCTGATTTATCGTTTTGCGGAAGCGTTCATAATTACTTCCCTGCCCTGACAATTCAACTGTCTGCTCCCGACCACTTTTATCCAGATAAACAACCTTTACGTTCTCTGCTCCGGAAGAAGTGACGGCAAGACTCTGAAAGAATGCTTCATTTTCTTTATCCGGGAATACCGAAAACCACATATCTCCATCCTGCTTTAATGTATCTATATCCTTACTATCAAAGGAAAGAACCGTCATGCCATCCCTGATTCCCACTGCATATGCCTCCCCATCTTTATCCACATTTGCAAACACGGTCCTCCCATCCTCCAGCGTTACCATGCAAAATCCATAATCATATCCTATATGCTTTTGCATGTATTTTCTTCTATGATTATCATCACCATCCGTCAGGTAACTTGAAACGTGTGCATCATTAAATTCCATTGTAAAATTCTGCCATGCCTCAAATGCTGCATTCAAATCCTTTGCAGTGTCCGCCTCCTGAAATAAAACCAGATATTTATCATACAGGCTGTCCCAGTCAATTCCCTTATATTCCGAAAGCACATAGTACTTCCTCATCATTTGAACCCCCTCCTTAAATTCCTCTGAATAGAGGGGATTACGGTACCCGGAATAAAAAATGCAGGGAATCACGGTGAGTCCTGTACAAAATGCAGCGGCAATACACAACCTTTTATGCCACCGTACATCCTCAAAGAAAAAGCATATCGCCGGCAAAAAGGCTCCAATATATAATCCCAAAAGACAGATATCTATATCTGTCTTTGCGATATGTAATGCTGCTGCTAAAAGGGGCACACAGAACAGAAAATACAGCCTGCGTTCTACTTTTACCATTCTGCCTTTTGAAAAGCTGTATAAGAAAATTGTATATAATATAGAAAAGCCGATAATTATAATGTCTCCTATCTCCATTTTACACCTCCATTTTTTGTAATAAACTAATCCATATCACTGATTTCAAAGAACCGTCCCGCCAGCAGAAGGCACATGATGCTAATTAAAATGGAAGAGGCAATAAAAATAAAAATGGTACTTTCAGGCAGTATTTTCTCATACAGTATTTCTGGCTTCCCATTAATATGGTAAATAATCCAGCTCTCAAAATCAAATATTGTCCTTCCTGCTGTGCCCGCAAATACATATTCATTCTTTACATCAATAAAATATCCCGCCTCATATAAAATCAGTCCCGCTGCACAGGCAACATACAGTTTCCGGCAGGCTACTGTCAGCAATATGGCTTCACAGCTTATCCGGAGGATTAAAAAGATGTACAAAAATACCCGAAACATAAACTCTGCCACTGTGATTTCTTTTCCCCAGCCATATATCATTGTGGAACAGACAGGTACTAAAAATATAAGTAATATTGTTGTTATAAGGGTAACAGACAAGGCAGGAAGTGCCCGTCCTAAAAATACATGTTTTCCGGAATATCCATACAGCACCTCCTCATTAACTGTTTTATCCATATAATCCCTTCCCATCATATAAACTGCCGCCAGTATTATGTAAACAGTACAATACATTCCCATATCCGATGTATTCGCAGCAAAAAAGCTTCCTGAAAGCCCTTCCCTTTTATCCATATTCCACTTAATAATATAATTCATCATCCCGGACAGGTTTAACAGCGCTATTCCAAAAAACATAATCCATAATGCTTTATCCCTCTTTATCTGATACAATTGTGCTTTTATAATGTTTTTCATATACGGATCTCCTTTACTCTTTCCCCGCAATGACGGATAAATAATATTCCTCCAAATCCTCTGCACTCTCCTTCAGTTCCTCATGTGTAATGCTTTTGACAATCCTGCCATGATTTATAAACAGGTAATCTGTACATAAATGGGACAGTTCTGTGAGGATATGGGAGGATATCAGCATTGTAACTCCCCTTTCCCGATTTAGATTAAGCAGCAGCTCCCGGACCTCTATAATTCCTTCCGGATCCAGTCCGTTGATGGGTTCATCCAAAACGAGCACAGACGGATCAGACAGCAGCGCACCTGCTATTCCCAGCCTCTGCTTCATTCCTAAAGAGTATTTTCTCACATGCTTTTTAGGATTCACATCACCAAGCCCTGTCAGCTCCAGCACCTGATGAATTCTTTCTCTATCCGGCAGTCCTTTCATCAACCGCATTTTTTCCAGGTTCTGGTATGCAGTTGCCCCCTGCTGAAGATACGGCTGTTCAATAATAAAGCTCATATACCGCCTCGCCTGTTCAGGCTGTAACTCTCCCGCATCCCCATACATATGAATTGTGCCGGCAGACGGATGCACCAATCCCCCCAGCATTTTCATAATAGTTGTTTTCCCTGCGCCGTTTGGTCCCACCAAGCCATAGATACCTTTTTTACGTATCTGAAAGCTCACACCATCAACTGCCATTCCAAATTTGTATTCCTTTGATAATTGCTCTACTGCAATAACTGTCTCATTCATTTCCCTTTTCCTCCATCTCTTTTCCTGTACTTACATTACATAAACTGCCAAACCTGCCCCACGGCTTCCTAATTAATCCATATCCCGTTTGCTGAAAAGACTGAATGCGGCATACAGACAGAGTGTTCCAATCAATATTGAGGACAAAACAGATACCAGTATGGCCTGCATCGGAAGAATCTGTTCAAATCGTTTTACAATCTCCCCTGCATCATTAAAGACCTCTTCATAACCGGGCGTTAAGATTAATTGTGAACCTGCGCTGCCGCTGAGCAGCCATAAATACTTATATTTCTCATAATAACCATTAATCACGATAGAAAAGACAGCACGCTGCTGTGCAGAGCCAAAAAGCAGCAGAACTCCATACACAATCCATGTCCTTTTAATAACCATGGAAAGCAGCGCAATCTCTCCTGCCAGACGGAATAATAACAGTAAAAATGTAATATTACGCAGCACTATTGATAAGGCTGTAACATCTGAGCCCCATCCGTATTTAATGGTCTGATATATAACCGCAGGATATATGTAAATAAATGACGCCACGCTTCCTATTACATATGCAGGAATCATTCTTCCAAAAAAAACCTGCTTTCTGCTATAGCCCGACAAAATGTCATGATTTATTGTCCTGTTTTTGTAATCCCGGCACATAAATGCTGCAATTATAAAAGTAAAAAATGCAACTGCATACAGGTCCATGGTAAGTCCCATTGCCATTGTTCCTGTACAGACATTCTCCCCTCCCTCAAACTCCAAGCGGGCACAACATTCCAAACCCGCAAAATAAGCAATAACTAATGCTGCAATCCACACTGACTTGCTCTTCACTGTCTCGTATAATTGAGATTTTATAATCTCCTTCATACAGAAAACCTCCTCTCATTATTTGTATTTATATAAATAAGACACAGTTTCTATCATTGTGTTACAAAAAAAATTAAATTTTGTACTTTAACTTTTATATTTACACAAAATAATACCCGCAGGCTGTCTTAACATGCAAAGATATTGCATATTAAGACAGCCTGCGGGATATTTGCAGCTAACATATAAGCTTTGTGATAACTAAACAGCGAAAATGCTTCCCCAAAACCAAGACCTAATTTTTCCTGAATTCAAGCAGTTCCAAGCCCTCGTTATGTTCAAGTACCGTATTTATGGTCCACTGGTTTGTAAATAACAGCAGCGGATTCCCCTTCATATCCTTTACCTTCTTTACCTCATTCACACGTTTCAGGGAATTGACATCCGTAGAAGGGTCCTTAATCCACCGGATAAAATTATACGGCAACGGCTCTAATTTAATCTCGCAGCCATACTCATTTTCCAAACGGTATTTCAGCACTTCAAACTGCAGCACACCTACTACCCCAACGATAATCTCTGACATACCTGCCGTATATTCCTGAAAAATCTGAATTGCACCCTCTTGGGCAATCTGGGTAACCCCCTGTACAAACTGTTTCCTCTTCATAGTATTGAGTTGTACTATCCTGCTAAAATGCTCCGGTGCAAAGGTTGGAATCCCTTCGTATTCAAATTTATTTCCAGGTTTACATAACGTGTCTCCTATTGAAAATATACCCGGGTCAAACACCCCGATTACGTCTCCGGCATAAGCCTCCTCCACAATTTTACGGTCCTGCGCCATCAGCTGCTGGGGCTGGGAAAGCTTCATTTTCCGTTTGCTCTGCACATGATATATATCCTTTGTAGCATCAAATTTGCCAGAGCAGATTCGCATAAATGCGATTCGGTCACGATGTGCCTTATTCATATTCGCCTGAATTTTAAAAACAAATGCCGAAAAATCCTCAGACATCGGGTCAATTTCCCCTTCATCTGACATTCTCGGAAGCGGTGATGTTGTCATTTTCAAAAAGTGGTTTAAAAATGTTTCAATACCAAAGGTATTTAATGCTGAACCAAAAAATACAGGTGATAATTCTCCCCGATTAACCTTTTCTAAATCAAGGGGCTCACTGGCGCCGTCTAATAATTCAATTTCCTCTATCAGCTGGTCATACAGCAAATCTCCGATATCCTGGCGCAGCTCCTCGTCCTCTGCTGAATAGTCCGTTTCTGCCGCCTTTTTTGCGCCGCCGGTTGATACCGCCTGAAACCTGGATACAATTTTCGTCTCACGGTCGTAGACACCCTTAAATTCCTTTCCCGAGCCTATTGGCCAGTTTACAGGACATGTCTGTATACCCAAAACATTTTCAATATCCTCCAAAAGCTCAAAGCTGTCCCTTGCATCCCTGTCCATCTTATTGATGAAGGTAAAAATAGGAATATGGCGCATGACACAAACCTTAAAAAGCTTAATGGTCTGTGCCTCGACACCCTTTGACGCATCAATTACCATAACTGCCGAATCCGCCGCCATTAAGGTACGATAAGTATCCTCCGAAAAGTCCTGATGCCCCGGTGTGTCTAATATATTGATACAGTATCCGTCATACTGAAACTGCAACACGGATGAGGTAACAGAAATACCACGCTCCTTTTCAATATCCATCCAGTCAGAAACCGCGTATTTTGAATTTGCTTTTCCCTTTACCGAACCTGCCGTGTTAATTGCACCGCCAAACAGCAAAAATTTCTCTGTCAGGGTTGTCTTTCCCGCATCCGGGTGGGAAATAATTGCAAATGTTCTTCGTTTTTCTATCTCTTTTTTCAAATCTGCCATTTTGATTCCCTTCTACCTATTTCGCCACAATATTCACGATTTTGCCTGGAACATAAATTTCCTTTATTACATTCAGCCCTGCAAGCTTGTCAGCAACAGCCTCCCTCGCCTTGCCAAGAACTGTTTCCTTATCTGCATCCGCTGCCACATCAATAGTAATCTTTATCTTACCGTTAATCTGTACAGGCACGGTAATCGTATCTTCCTTCATGGCATCCTCATCATAGGTCGGCCATCCGGAAGAAAATACCGTCTCTGTTCCGCCAAGCATTTCCCAAAGCTCCTCACCGATGTGTGGGGCAAATGGCGCAACCAGCCTTGTGATAACCTTAAGGGTTTCAAGATCAACTCCACCTTTTTTTGTCATATCAACCAGCTTATTGTTATATTCCATAAATCCGGAAATTACCGTATTCATGCTAAAGCTCTCTAAACGTGTGGTAATATCATATACCAGCTTATTGCGAAGCTTTTTAAGCTCTGTAGTCTCTGCTCCCGGATTTTCAACATTTTTAGCCACCATGTTATAAAATCTTGCAAGAAAACGGTATACACCGTCAATTCCCCTGTCATCCCACATAGAATCAAGCTCCGGCGGTCCGATAAACAGCTCATACATACGAAGTGCATCGCAGCCATAATCCCGTACCATATCATCAGGTGATACAATATTTCCAAGGGACTTGCTCATCTTCGTTGCCTGTCCTGTTTCTTTATCCTTACCACAAACCATACCCTGATTAAACAGTTTGGTAAAGGGTTCGTCAAAATCTACCACTCCAATATCTTTTAAAAATTTTGTATAAAAGCGCGCATACAGCAAATGCAGTACCGCATGCTCCACCCCTCCTATATACATATCCACCGGCAGATATTTATCAGCTTTTTCCCTGCTTACTAATTCCTTATCATTTTTACTGTCTACATAACGCAGGAAATACCATGATGAACCGGCCCACTGAGGCATGGTATTGGTTTCTCTCTTTGCAGGTTTTCCACAACACGGACATGTTGTATTAACCCATGAATCAATTGCTGCAAGCGGTGATTCGCCTGTACCTGTCGGCTCATATTTTTCTACATCTGGAAGCAAAACAGGAAGCTGTTCCTCTGGAACCGGTACAGCCCCACATTCAGGGCAGTGTACAATGGGAATCGGCTCACCCCAGTAACGCTGACGGGAAAATACCCAGTCTCGCAGCTTATAATTGGTAGTCTTTTTGCCATACCCCAGCTTTTCGATCATAGCCGGAGCTTCCTTCTTTAATATGGAGGATTCCATGCCATTCCAGTCACCGGAATTTATCATAGTGCCGTTTGCCTCGGTATAAGCCTCTGTCATATTTTCAATTTCTTTTCCATTCTTTGCAATAACCTGAATAATCGGCAAATCAAATTTCCTTGCAAATTCAAAGTCACGGTCATCATGGGCAGGCACACACATAATTGCACCTGTACCATAATCTGCCAGTACATAATCCGATAACCAGATTGGTGTCTTTTTTCCGTTCAAAGGATTAATTGCATACGAACCGGTAAATACACCAGTCTTATCCTTATCCTGCATACGGTCCACATTAGACTTCATTGATGCATCATAAATATATTTTTCAACTGCAGCTCTTGTCTCGTCAGTGGCAAGCTTAGCTGCAAGCGCATGCTCCGGTGCCAGTACCATAAAGGTTGCACCCCAAAGCGTATCCGGGCGGGTGGTATATACGGTAATGCTCTCTTCCATTCCATCCACCTTAAAATCAACCTCTGCACCGTAGCTTTTTCCAATCCAGTCTGACTGCATTTTCTTAACTTTTTCAGGCCAGTCCAGTTTATCAAGGTCCGCTAAAAGTCTGTCGGCATAGGCAGTAATCTTTAACATCCACTGGCGAAGATTCTTTTTTGTAACCTCTGCACCACAGCGTTCACACTGACCGTTTACAACCTCCTCATTTGCAAGCCCTGTCTTACATGAAGGGCACCAGTTTATCGGCATTTCCTTCTCATAGGCAAGACCTTCCTTAAACATCTTGACAAAAATCCATTGTGTCCATTTATAATAATCAGGATCTGTTGTATTAACCTCTCTGTCCCAGTCATAGATAGCAGCAATCTCATTAATCTGACGTTTAATATTTGCAACATTCTCTGCAGTAGAAACTGCAGGATGCACACCATTTTTAATCGCATAATTTTCTGCCGGAAGACCAAATGCATCCCACCCCATTGGGTGAATCAGATAATACCCCTGCATCATTTTATAGCGGCTCCACACATCACTGATCACATAACCTCTCCAGTGACCAACATGTAAACCGTTTCCAGAAGGGTAAGGAAACATATCTAAACAATAGTACTTGGGTTTTTTGCCGTCCTCTACATTGATTGGTTTATCTTCCCATCTTTTTTTCCATTTGCCTTCAATCAGCTTGTGATTATACGCTGTTGCCATTTTTCTTCCTCCTCTTATATATTAAATAAGTATAAACCATGCTTTACGCTGGAATTATTGTATCACACTGCCTATTTTTGTCAAGAAAAAGAAAAGACCTGCCTAAGTGAGGCAGATCTCATAATCCTTAAGTTTAGTATTTATACACCTTCATTGATTTTCTTCCGAATGCCATAGCTCTTTTATGGGTTGCAAAGAAAATATCAATATGCTTACCATTCACACCACTGCCGCAATCTTCAACAGTATATACAACACCTCCAATTACTACCTGTGTTCCATAAGGTAATATACTTGTATCTGCAGCAATCGTCCTGCCCTCTGTAGGAGTTGTACCTGTTGCGGTTTTATTATTTCCACCGCTGCATTTATTACAACCACAATATGCTGTAATTGTAAATGTTCCCAAACAGTCTCCCGACTCTGTTGCAGTTACAGGTGTTGTTGTTGCACCCTGATAATCGTCATCCGGCTGGTTTCCCCCACCATTTGACTGCGATGGCTGGCTGGCTGCATTTGCTGCCGCTTCTTCCGCTGCCTGCTTTGCTGCCGCTTCTTCCGCTGCCTTTCTTGCCTCCTCTTCAGCCTGCTGCTCTAACTCCTCGGCTGATACTGCAATTTCATATAACTCATCTACATCTACTAATGAAGCAGAAACATACCCTGTCTGTCCATCATCTAATTCAACTGAAAGCCATGTAATTTCTTCTTCATCTGTTGTTACAGCTTTTACCGTTACCACTTCTTCATTTGCAGCATCACTATCCGTTTCCTGCTGTTTTTCATTCTTCTCTTCATTTTCTTCCACAACAGTTAATGTTGCGTCTTTATCCAGTACTGCTACAATATCTGCATCTGTAGATTTCTCAGTTCTGACATTAACACCGTCCTCAAGTACAGTCCCCCGCAATGTGACGTAATTAGCTGCAAGCTGTTCTGCTTCTTTTCCTGTCAAAATGTAATCAGTCAGCACGTATCCCTCAACCTCGCCTGACTTAATCTTAGTCCAGTCACCTTCTGAACCCTCGACAGTAGCAATAGCTCCGGGATTCATACAACCCACAAAATCAGATTCTGTGCTCGCCTCTTTTCTTATGTTCAACGTCTCTTCTACATTTGCAATACATTTTTCGTCAAATTCACTCTTTGGTTCTTCAACCGGTGGTTCTGCTTCCTCTTCGCTCTTAGCAGATGCCTCTTCTGTCGTAACCTGCTCTGAATCATTCTGTTTTGAATCATTCCGCTTTGCCATTATCTGTTCTGAGTTTGTCTGCTCTGTCGTTTTCTGTTCCTCTGATGAGTTTGGGGAATCTGCCAAAACCATCTTATCTACATCATCTGTTATTCCGCTTTCAATAACATTTTTCGGTTCCTTCTTAGTTCCGAACAAAGCATCTTTTATGCTTATATCAGTACTTGAAGATGCCGCTTCGTCATTTTTGTGTCCACTTAGGGCAAATACACATGTCACAGTTCCCACCATAAGAATCAAACAAACAAAAATCTGCATGTTTCTTACAAAATATTTTCCGTTAAAAATGTGTTTTTTTAAATAGAGTTGATAGCGTTCTGCCATAACCGCTTTTCGATTATGTCTCATAATTAATATCCTCCACGCACCTTATTGCATTAACGACATTTTGATTTTGGCGTTGACATTTTTTTCTGCATACTACGTTGCCCTATGTCAAAATGTTACAAACTTGTTACAAGTTGTAATATAACATTTAGCAAAATAATTGTCAATACTACAT
>JAIDHZ010000209.1 GCA_029052995.1 Lachnospiraceae bacterium
AGATGTGTATAATAGACATGACGATAGATGCTGCTAATAAGTTATTTGATGATTACTATGAATCAAAGAAAGCGGCTGTTTAGACAGATTTGTAAAGAAGAGAAAAAGAAGGTAGTGACTAATGTCACTACCTTTTTGTGGGAATTGCCATTGTTTCTTTGGGTTATATTTGGTATGATAAAAAGCAGCATGGAGAAACCATAAGGAATATGTGATTACATCTTCTGTTACCCTTACGATTATGGCAATTTATATTACAAGAAATGTATAAATGAAAAGGGTGAAGATAAAAATATATGAAGCTGGTTTTGGGATTGATTTATATTTTTGTAATTGTGGCAGTGGCTGTCAGCATGACAGTCCTGCTTCTAAAGGGAAACGGGGAGCGGTATAATAAACATTATCTTGCCTGTCAGGGGTCAGTGGTAATATGGTGTATTTCACAGATTTTACTCTTGTTGTCCGAAACAAAAGCAGAACTGCATTTTTCCTATCTGTTTGGCAATTTAGGCATATGCTTTGTAGGGGCATTTTTATATTACTTTGCGGTTGGCTATACAGGAGTAAAGCCCGCAGGCTGTATTCATATGCTTCCCTTTGTTTTGTCTTTGGGGCATTATCTGCTGGTGTTTTCCAATCAGTGGCATCATTTATACTATAAGGAATTTTCTGTAGATAATATTGTTCATGGTCAGTTTTTTTATACAAATGTGGTGCTTACCTATGTATATGTAATTGTAGTCGCAGGTTTGCTTTACCGGCATATGGAGGGAGAGGAAAAAGGAAGGCTGCTTGTGACAGCGTCAGTCTTGGTGCCGGTAGTGTTTAATGTGATTTATCTGACAGGGATTATCAGGCCGGGATTTGATATCACGCCGCTTGGCTTTGCTGTGTCAGTGATTTTAATTATGTTTGCTACGGTTAAATATCAGTTTATGGATTTGAAGAGAGAGCTTGCAATTACCGGTGAAAAGCTTCTATTAGAGAAAGAGAGAAACCGTATTGCCCAGCAGGTGCACGATACTACAGGGCATACCCTTACCATGATTTCTTCTTATATGAAGCTGGCAGCTGTTTCGAATGATAAGAAAGAAAACGATAAGGTGGCCCAATATTTGAAAGAGGCGAAGGAGCTTTCAAATCGGGGAATAAAAGAGCTTAGGGAATCCATTAACCGGCTGCGGAAAGAGACTTCTTATGAGATGGTAACCCAGGGTATCATGCAGCTGACAGACCAGGTCAGGGAAATTCCTGTGGAAGTGACGGTTCAGGGAGAAGATTCGGAACGATATTCTCATTTAACGGGAATTTTATATGACTGCGTCAGGGAGTCCGTAACCAATTCCTTAAAATATGCGGAGGCTTCCAAAATGGAAATTGTTGTGCGGTTTTCGGAAAACGCAGTGGAATTAGTTATTGGCGATGACGGAAAGGGTTGTGGGGAAATAAGAGATAATAATGGACTTCGAGGAATACGGGAGCGGATAGAGCGGGCAAATGGAACCGTAAAGTTTATATCCGGTGACGGAGAGGGATTTTTAACAAGGATTAAAGTGCCTGTGTAGAACGATTGTGAAATACCGGTTTCGCAATTATTTTATCGGGGGAGGGATGGATATGGGGAAAATTAATGTGCTGATTGCAGATGACATTATGATATTAAGACAGGGATTAAAGGCAGTATTAGAACAGGACAAAGACATAAAGGTAGTTGCTCTCGCTGAAAATGGAAAGGAAGCCTTTGAAAAATGCAGGGTTTACGAGCCAGATGTGGTATTGATGGATATGCGAATGCCGGAATATGATGGTGCTTACGGAATCAGGGCGATTAAGGAACATTTTCAGGGAATCAGGGCTTTAGTGCTTACCACATTTGATGATGAGGAAACTATTGATAAGGCAGTAAGCAGTGGTGCAGATGGTTATATCTTGAAGGAAATGGAGGATGACAAGGTTATCGCATCAGTGAAGGCTGTTTACGCAGGCATGAACATTTTTGGAAATGGTATCTATCAGACTATGCGAAGCCATATGGAACAGGGAAAGGAAGCGGAGCAGTTCAATAGGGTGCAAAAACATATGGAGGAAACGGAACATTTTACGGACAGGGAGCAAGAGGTGATTCGCCTGGTGGCGCAGGGATATGATAACAAAGAGGTGGCGGCAAAGCTTTGTTTGGCAGAGGGAACAGTGCGGAATCATATATCAAAACTGTTGGAAAAGTTGTCTCTGAAGGACAGGACACAGCTTGCGGTGTATGCGGTAAAGCATGGGCTGGATGAGGGATTAGGAAGCTGATTCCCGCAAAGCAACGAGCCAAGTGCGAGCTTGCTCGCATTTGGCGACTGTTGCGAGGGTCACATATCCCGCTGCTTGGCAGCGGGGTTGTTACTCCTTTCCATTCCAGCAATAGGTGCACAGCTTATCTGCAGGAATGCCTACAGAATTTAACATATCATCTAAACGGTTGTAGCGAAGGCTGGTGAAGTTCAGTTCTTTGCGTATTTCCTCCACCATTTCATCATACTTCGGATTCTCCGGGTCTGTATACTGCTGTAATACTTCTTCAGATATATCCTCAGTTCCCTCAAGCCGTGCAATTACACGCCTTGTAATCAAATCCATCTCGGAGGTGGAGCGGGAAAAATTCAAGTATTTGCAGCCGTATAACAGTGGCGGGCAGGCAGGGCGGATATGTACCTCCTTTGCACCGCTTTTGTATAGAAATTCCGTAGTTTCACGAAGCTGGGTACCTCTTACAATGGAATCATCAATCAGTAAGAGGCTTTTATCCTTAATCAGCTCGTGAACAGCAATAAGCTTCATTTTGGCAATCAGATTCCTTTTGCTTTGGACGGTTGGCATAAAGGAGCGTGGCCAGGTTGGTGTATATTTGATAAATGGCCTTGAAAATGGAATCCCTGATGCATTGGAGTATCCAATGGCATGTGCGGTTCCGGAGTCCGGCACACCGGCAACAATGTCAGGTTTTACATTATCCCTGCGGGCAAGGCTTGCGCCACATTTGTAACGCATCTGCTCTACGCTTACGCCCTCGTAGGAGCTTGAGGGATAGCCGTAATACACCCAGAGAAAGGTACAGATTTTCATGTTTTCTCCCGGCGCAATAAGTGTTTTTACGCCGTCAGCAGTTACAATATCTATTTCTCCGGGACCCAATTCTTTATAGTCCTGATAACCAAGATTGCGGTAGGCAAAATCCTCAAAGGAGATACAGTAAGCATCTTCTTTCTGACCAATAACAATCGGTGTACGGCCATATTTATCTCTGGCGGCATAAATACCCTTTGGTGTCATGACCATAAGTGTTAAAGAGCCTTCGATTAACTCCAGCGCATAATGGATACCGTCAATAAGATTTTCCTTTTGGTTGATTATTGCCGCTATCAGTTCTGTCGGATTGATGTCGCCACCGCTCATTTC
The DNA here is from genome assembly GCA_029052995.1 of Lachnospiraceae bacterium. Taxonomy (GTDB): domain Bacteria; phylum Bacillota; class Clostridia; order Lachnospirales; family Lachnospiraceae; genus CAG-590. Next base: position 3,445 of record JAIDHZ010000209.1, read on the forward strand.
TAAAAAATGGGAGCTTCCGTTTTGGAATATGGTGTTTACAATCTCATCCGTATTGTTAATCTTGCTTACAGTGGTAATGGCATATGTTCCGTGATGGGAGCGGACAATGAGAGGTTGTGGCTCATAGTCCGAGATACAGCCAATACCGTAATAGCCACTCATTTCATGAAAATCCTTATCGAACTTTGTACGAAATGGTGCATTCTCAATATTGTGAATGGAGCGGTCAAAGCCATTTTCTCCATATACTGCCAAACCACCACGGCGGGTGCCTAAGTGAGAATGATAATCTGTTCCAAAAAATAAATCAAATACGCAGTCCTCTTTGGCTGCAACTCCAAAAAATCCACCCATGATATTCTCCTTTAATTCCGGAATTTGTGTGTATCAAAAGTTCATTACCGCAAATGACCGGATAATTATAATTTGGTGTACTCACATCTAAATTGTACTCCTATTTTAACAAGGAATAACTGTTATGACAAGGAGAAATTGGAAATAACAGAAAGGGTTTTGGTTGTTTTATTATTTGTGCCTTTATTGCATTGATTTGCAAGAATTTCAGTAGTATAATTATTATTATATTTTTTCATTTGACTACAAAATGAAACGATGAATAAAAATACAAAATTGGGAGAGGAAAATATTGATGAAGATAAAAAAGGGATCATTGCAGGGAGCTGTTGCTGTAGTTCTTCTTTTGGCAGCTATTATGATTTTATTTCAATGGTATACTGCACAAAACAGTAAACGTATGGTAGAGCGGAACAAAAATTATGCAACAGATTCGGCTCGGCAGACGGCTGAACGGATAAACGATGAATTAAATAATGCCGTGAACCTGATTGACATGTATACATACTTTATAGGAGAAAGTCTGACTGAACCGGAAATTACTACGCAAATGCTAAGTGAAATAGAAGGCAAATCATTATTTGATGCCGTAATTTTCACTGACATGAACGGTACGAATCATGTTTCGGATGGGAGGACGTCCGATGCTTCCGGTCGGGATTACTATGTTAATGGTATAAAGGGAGAAAGTGGTATATCCGTTGTATTTGATTCAAGCCTTTATAACGAAACGATGGTATGTTTTTATGCACCAATCCGCTATCAGGGTGAAATTATAGGTGTGTTAAGAGGTGCATATCTGGCAGAGGAATATCTGAAGGATATGCTGGTTACCACTTATTTTGGTGAGTTGGCAGATGTGCATATTTGTATGCCAAACGGAAGGGTTATCGCATGCTCAGAATCCAGGATACATGGGGGAAATCTGATTGATGTTCTGATTGAGACGGGAGTGATTGATGAAAAAACTGCTGAAAATGTAAAAGGTGTATTTGAAAATGGTGGAGAAGGTTCGTATCTTTGTGATTCTGACAGTAAAACAGATAATATCTGTGTAATGTATCTCTCTGAAAATGATTTTGTTTTGGTACAGACATTTCCCAAGAACGTCACACAGGATATGATAAGGGTTGAAAACCTTGTAGGAATACGATTAGAGACCATGCTGATCGGATTGTTTGTTATCTATATTTTCGCCATGCTGATTCGAAAAGGCAAAGAAAGGAAGCTGCTGGAACAGGAAAATCGGGAGATGGCTTATATTATTAATGGTGTAAACACGTTGTTTTCTCGTTTTGCCATGGTCGATTTAGAGGCAGATACCTATCAATATCTTGTAGGTACAAGACCGGAGGGCAGCGGGCTGTCTGTCAGCGGAAACTATAAGGATTTATCAAAATATCTCTGTTCTCTTCAGATTGAGGAAAATGACCGCAGGGGGTTAGCTGAGCAGCTTGATAAGAATTCCGTTATTGAGGCGCTGGATAGACAAAATGATTTACGCTTTGAATGCCATGTAAGGCAGAATGATCATTCAGGATGGGAGCATATAAATATTATCTGTCTGGAGAGGAAGAATGGCAGGGCGAGTAAGGTTTTATTTATCAGACAAAACATTACAGAGATAAAGGAAGAGGAGCTGCGTATTCAGGCAGAGATGTCTCTTGCAGACCGTAAAGAAAGACAGTACAGGATAGCAATTACCTCTAATTCCTACTGTACTTTTGAGTTTAATTTAACGAAGGATCTGATTGAGGATGATATTACATGTATGGTAGATGGTCAGCAGATATCCTTGCTTGCAGGCTCACATTTGGAAGCCCCGTGCAAGGCTTCTGAATGTTTTGAACGGTGGAAGGAATATATTTTAGAGGAATCTGTGGAGGATTACTGCAACACAGTGAGCATAGAGTATTTAAGAGAGCGATTTGAGCAGGGTGACAAAGAAGTGGCTGTTGATTACTGGAGACAGGTTTCTGCTGACAGTCAGATGTGTGTAAGACAGTCCTTTATTATGACAAGGGATTATGACACAGGTGATATAATGGTTATGGTGGTATCAAAGGATATTACCGATCAGGTCAGGAAACAGCGAGAGCAGACTCAGGCACTGCAGGATGCCTTAATGCAGGCACAGCATGCGAATCGGGCAAAGACGACCTTCCTTTCCAATATGTCCCATGATATCCGTACTCCAATGAATGCGATTATCGGATTTGCAACAATTGCGGTCAGCCATATTGATAATAAGGAACAGGTCATGGATTGTCTGCAGAAGGTTCTCTCTTCCAGTAATCATCTGCTCAGTCTGATTAATGATATCCTTGATATGAGTAGAATTGAGAGTGGTAAGGTGCAAATCAAGGAACAGGAGAGTAATATTTCTGAAATGATGCATAATCTGGTAAATATTATTCAGCCGCAGGTGAAAGCAAAGCGACTTGAATTATTCATTGATACGTTTGAGGTTACCAATGAAGATGTGATAGCAGATTCCCTGAAGCTAAATCAGGTATTTATCAACCTTTTGAGTAATGCAGTGAAATATACACCGGCGGGAGGAACAATCACGTTCCGGATTATGCAGAAAACAACATTTCGTCATGGATATGGTGATTATGTCTTCATCATTAAGGATAATGGTATTGGCATGGCACCGGAATTTGTGGAACATATTTTTGAACCTTTTGAGAGAGAGTCAAGTGCAACCATATCCGGTATAGAGGGTACCGGTCTTGGTATGGCAATTACCAAAAATATTGTTGAGATGATGGATGGAGTGATTTCTGTCGAGAGTGAGGTCGGCAAGGGAAGTTCATTTACGGTAGAATTATCACTGAAGCTGCAGGATGTGGAAAAGAATGCAGAGCAGATAAAGGAGTTAGAAGGTCTGCGGGCATTGGTTGTGGATGATGATTTTAATACATGCAGCAGCGTGAGTAAAATGCTGAAACAAATCGGTCTGCGCTCTGAGTGGACAACCTCCGGCAGGGAGGCGATATATCGTGCGCAGATGGCCTATGAAGAAGGGGATTCTTACCATACCTATATTATTGACTGGCAGATGCCGGAAATCAGTGGAATGGAGACAGCAAAGAAAATCCGTAGTGTAGTTGGCATGGATGCACCTA